>JAICIM010000295.1 GCA_025928885.1 Ktedonobacteraceae bacterium
ACGCATTGACGAATGCATTGATAGTGGAAAAGACCTTCCAGGGGAAACTACAGAAGACGCTCATGAAGCATACATTACCATGTTTATGAGCATCTATGATAATAAGATCACCAGTTTGGAGGCTTCAGTTCCTGATAAAGAAACGTGGGAAATCCAGAAAATTGCTCGTTTTGATAAAAAATGCGATGGTGACTCACTGCTGGAATCAGATCTGCTTATTTACAAAGCGGTCATACGCGTAAAAGAATATCTTACACCACACTCAACGCTACAACTACATGATCTTGAACGGATCGAGAGGGCTGCAAAGCTCTACGAAGACGAGTACAGAGACTACATATATGATCCCGCTTTAGAAAAGGAGGAGCACCGGCCAAACGGGTCCAGTCAATTTCCAGGCTACCCAAACCGACCCTCCTATTGATCCAAAGACAGATTCGCTAAAGCTACAAGCGATCAGTGCTGATACATCTCTATTAAAGGCTGCAACCCAAAAAATGAGATGGTATCAGCGTGTATGGAAGTGGTGCTTTGGCGACATTTAAGTGCTATAGGAAACCAAACCTCGAAACAAGGTAGCTTCACTGTGGAGCTACCTTGTTTCTCTACCAACATGCAACAGAATATAGATGTCTTACCTACATCCCACCGCGGGAATGCATGATTTGCCCGGTGATCCAACCAGCTTCTTCGCTTGCTAGAAAGCGGATCAGGCGTGCGGCGTCTTCTGGCTGACCGATACGTCCCATTGGAGCGTGTGGCAAGAGCGCCCGCTTGATCTCTTCGGTCATCCAACCTGTATCGGTAGCCCCGGGATCAACGGCGTTTACCGTAATACCTCTGGGGGCCAGCTCTGCGGCAAGCGTGACGGTGAATGCCTCGATAGCGCCCTTCGTCGCAACATAGGGAAGCTTGCCAGGCATAGCACCTACTCCCTGGCCCGAAGAGAGGTTGATGATACGTCCTCCCACCGCTTGTGTGAAACGACGGGCGAATTCGATGCTTAATAGCAGCGTTCCACGCATATTGATGGCATAAAATTTATCGAGCGTTGCAGCAGTTAACTGGTCAAAAGGCTGCTCATCCTCATCGTGGACGGCGTTGTTCACCAGGATGGAGGCGGGGCCTAACCGCTCTTCAACAGCATCCAGAATGCGGTGCGGTGCTTCTATGTCGCCTAGATCGACACTCATCTGCTCACAGCGCACACCCATTGCCCGCAGTTCGTTTTGCAGATGCAGCGGCGTCTCCTCTTCTCCCTCATATTGCATGAAGCGATCATAGGGACTCCAATGGGTGAAGAAGATATCGACGCCGCTCTGGGCCAGCGCACGACAAACAGCGCTACCAATGCCGCGTTGACGACTCGCGCCTGTTACTATGGCTATACGACGAGTGATTTGTTGAGACATAACTTCTCCTCTTTCTACGACTATAAGAATTACCAGAGAGGAGCAAATAACATCTTCTCGCGGTGATGTATCGACGCGCACAGGATGAAGCGGAATTATGCTCTATTGAGCAAGCAAAAAGCGGTCTGGATCGATGTAAGCATATATACTGGCAGGCAGTAGACATCTCTGGCGCGAGGATAGATCGCCAGCGAACAGACGAAATGATGCGCTCAGACGTGAGTGCATGTTAGAGGTTATCTGCTCCTTGACGATGACTACTGATTTGTTCCGCCCACTCTGCTTTACATCTCCTTTGTTGAGGTGATTATAGAGAAAGTATAGGGCCTTTGAGGAAGATAGTCAAGTATCAGAAGAAAGTTTCTTCTCCAGAAACTTAGCGGCTCTGTCCCAAATCGAATAGCTCATCCCTCTTTCTTTGTGATGATCACACATATTGTGGCTCATCATAGCAGCATCTCTCATCACACAATGAGATGAGATTGTACTCAGATAAGGATTTTTCCATGAATACAGCACGCCTTTTCCGAATTAGCGCCACTATCTTCGCTGTGATAGCTGTAGCATTTGGGATGGGGACGTATACCCACGCGAACTTCACTAATATACACATGTTGTTCGGCTTCATCGTTGCCCTGCTACTACTCATCATGTCGGTCATAACATTTTTCACCGCTGGATTGAGAATATTGGGAGTCATGGGGATCATCTATGCGCTCATCTTACCAATTTTTGGCATCCAGCAGGCCGTGATTCTAGTCGGCGATCTGCACTGGCTGGTTGAAACTGTACATCTAGCTGTAGGATTTGGGGCCGTTGCGCTCATTGGAGTCATGGGAGAGCGCTTTGCACGTAGCAAAAGATCGGTGGACAACGCTGCTACAACCTCGAAGGCGGCCTGAGCAGCAAGCTAAACATCAACGGACAGGTAGCAGCAAGCTACCTGTCGTCCGCTCGTTCCTTGATAGGTGCTTCATTTATTTCAGACCATAAGCACTGAGGTAACCGGAGTCGTCGGGAACGTAGAGATGGCCGTTGACGACGATAAGGCTCTGCCAGTGCATTTTGCCGGTTGAGCCACCTGCCGATGGTTGCGTGCTGCTCCAGAGTACCTCCCCGGTAGTCGGATTTAAAGCTCGTACAACACCCTTCGCTTGCACATAGAGAATGTTGTTAGCGAGGAAGGGCGAACTACCGCCGTTTTTGTTCTGATAGGCGAGTTGTAAGGTGGTCTTGCCCTGCGCGTCCGTGACGACTTTATAGCCAAAGAGGTAATAGGTGTTGGCGACAAACAGCCAGGTGGTCCCGTGCGCATCGTTCCAGGCCAGCGGATGCGTCACAATCACCCCTTTGATCGGGAGCCGCACCTCCTGCACCTCGCCACCGAGATGGTCTGGTCCGCCCTGACCGGACAAATTTTGCCGATTGAGCATGCGCAGCGTATCGTCTTTCCCCGCCTGCACCATCAAATAGGGCGTTTTACTGTTCGCCTGTCTGGGCAAAATGGCCGGAACCGCGCTGCCAAGATCCTGGTCCAGATCCTGGAGCCGCTGAAAGCTGGTGGGAGTGTACGAATCGATAACTTTGGTTAGATCGGCACTCAGTTCGATCACGCTATCGCCGTAAGAGCGCCCATCGCCCCGAAACGCGCCATTCCCGGTCGAGACAAAAATGTTGCCGGTCACAGGATCAACGGTCGGCGCACCACGACCCCAGATCGCTGATTGCACGTCTGTACAGTCGCCTCGCGTCAGCACATGCTGAATGTTCGCGCACAATGTATTAAAGACGGTCTTGATGCCGCTTTTCAGGTTAATCGCAACGATATGCCCCTCGTAGTGGCCGCCGTCGCCAGGATAACCAGCAATCGCCATGTAGAGATAGCCGTTGGCAACGTTGAGCGGCGAGGAACCTTTCTCGTCAATGGGCATCTCGGTAGCAACGGCGGGCCAGGTCTTGTCCATAACCTCCTCGCCATCGCCAACCGCATATTTGTGAATCTTGCCATCCAGGCCATAGCTATAGACAAATTTGCCAGAAGGATCGAGGGCCGGTGAACTGGTGGTAAATTTTGGTCCGCTGGTATCCTTGTGCCAGACCTGCTCTCCGTTCGCCGCATCGATGGCAAGCAGGCTCCCGGTCGTGGTCGTGACAAAGAGCAGCGTTTTGACGCCATCCGCCGTTTTTACTCCAGGCAACTCTACAGGCGCACCATCAGCAGTGGCAGGCAGTTGCTGCTGCCAGAGTTGCGTGAGTTGCCCGACGTTAGCGGATGTAATGGTGGTCTCAGCCGCATTGATGCCGCTGCGCTGACCACCACCATCGAACGCCGGCCACGCAATCAGCTTCCCATCGACACGACCAGCGCTGTTTCCCTGACTACCCTGTCCATTGCTGCTGACATCCTGCATGGGTCTCTCTCCACGCACAAACGCATTTGCCAGATATGGGCGCAAGGGAAAGTACAATACTGCGCACAGCAGCACGACCAGAGCAACGACACCGATGATTTTGTGTCTGGCAGTCCAGGTAGAAAAGGGCAACAAAGTGTTCACCAACCCTCTCTTGATTGTGATGAAACAAGGTGGCATACATCTATATTCAGCTACACACGTTGCAATGTAACGCTATCCAGGATGATAGCACAGGTATGCCCCATTATTCATCACTGTTCAGCAGGCCATCACTAGAAAGTACCAGATGAAGTTACACTATCTCAACCACGACACAAACTATGTTATGATTGCCAGCGAGGATAGTGCCAGGGCAGCTTCTCATACTTTATGCTAGTAACCGGTTTAAGCCGAAACGCAGAGAATAGCCCAATAGAGAACAGGCATTCGAGCTTCCACAAATAAATGTTGTTCATTGAATATGAACAGATGCGAGGTTACGATGACCATTCATGAGCATAAAGCGTATTTTGCGGATAAGACGATCATCGATTGGGAACCGGGCGACCCCGTTCCCGATCCAGCCACGACCATTCCACGCTTTAAAGCGTCAGGAGGAAGATGGGAAGAAAAAGCGATCGAGGCTGATGAAAAATTCATGCATTTCCTGACCGATCCCGCCTCCTCCATGACCACAGGCTTTGTCTTTGGTATGTACTTTACGAGCGATGCCAGGAATTACACCAGATACCTTCTCCCAATCCTCCTTGACAACAAGGATCACTTTCCGCACCTCACGGCCATCTTTCTTGGTGACATTATAATGGAGGAGAGCGAGATTTCCTGGATCGAACCGGGTGATATCTCAGCACTCTTCACGGCGTATCCTCACCTCGAACACTTCGGCATACGCGGCTGTGCCAGCGCCTACACTGATCCCCATCTCCACCTGGGCGTTCTCAACCTTGAGCATCTCAAAACGCTGGTTATCGAAACCGGTAGCATGGATCGCAGTGTCGTTCAGGATGTGCTTAGCTCGCACCTACCAGCACTGGAACATCTTGAGCTGTGGACCGGCTCCGAAGACTATAATGCCAATTGCACCGTAGAAGATTTCGCGCCGCTTTTTACTGACAATCTCTTCCCTAATCTACGTTATCTGGGCTTGCGTGACAGCGAAATTGCCAATGACCTGGCTATCGCGCTCTCACAATCTCCCTTGCTCGAACGGTTACAGGAGCTTGATCTCTCGCTCGGCACCCTTGACGATACTGGTGCAACTGCGCTGCTCAACTGTCCGGCAATACACAAGCTGGCAAAGCTCGATCTTCATCACCATTTCTGTTCTGACGAGATGATACAACGCCTGCAAACGCTTGGGATTGAGGTCGATCTTAGCGAACAGGAAGAACCGGAGGAGTGGGATGAAGATGAACCAGAGCAACACTTTGTGGCCGTCAGTGAATAGCCCACATTTTTTGCTGATCGGCACACCAGGAGATCGGCGCGTGCTGCTCTTTCAAGAGGCGCTGAACCGTCTCGGCCTGCCCGCCGCTCAACTCGTCAGCTATCAACAGATTATTAGCGGCGAGGTCACGCTGGCCGAACAACTCACGCCGACAACGATTGTGCGCATAGAATCGCCCGGCAAGAGTATCGAAACAGAACACGACCTGCTCAGGTTGGGAGCCGACGAGCCAGATCCTGAAGGCGTGCATTACGAACGTCTCTCACCCTCAGCACTGACCTATGAAAAAGGGCGACTGCTGGCCTCGCGCCAATGGTATCTGGGATTGAGCGCCGTCCTCCGTCAAATCGCCACGTCGATCCCTGTAGAGCAAATGATGAATCGGCCCGACGATATTCTGCTCATGTTCGATAAACGGCGCACCCACGCTCTGCTCACACAGCAGCACATTGCCGTACCGCCAGCACTGCCACCAATCAACTCCTATGACGAATTGATGGCGGCATTGCAGGAGCGCGGCTGGTCACGGGCTTTTCTCAAGCTGGCACACGGCTCAAGCGCCTCTGGCACCATCGCCTATCGTTATAGTGGCACGCGCCATCAAGTATTCACAACCGTTGATGTCGTTGAACAAGCCGGTGAGATTCGGCTCTACAATACGCGACGAATCCGCAAGCTAGAATCGCAGCAGCAGATTGCGCGGCTCGTCAATGCGCTCTGCCGCCATCGTCTGCATGTCGAACAATGGATACCAAAAGCGGCTTTTGGCGATCGCATCTTCGATTTGCGCGTCGTGATGATTGCGGGCAAACCCATGCACACCGTTGCTCGCATAAGCCGCAGCCCGATGACCAATCTTCACCTGCTCAACCAGCGCGGCGACCTTACCGCCATTTTGGACAGGATCGGCCCCGAACGCTGGCAGGAGGCACTGGCAACCTGTGAGCGGGCCACCAGCCTGTTTGCAAGCCTTTATATGGGCATTGATCTGCTCTTTAGCTCCGATTACCACCAGCACGCCATTTTAGAGCTAAACGCCTTTGGCGATCTGCTGCCCGATCTGCTCTATCAGGGACAGGATACGTATAGCGCCGAAATTCTCGCCGCACTCGAAGGACAGAAGCTATGCTCAACGCCCGCACATTGATCGGTTCGCACGATCTGTTGTTTATCACGCTCGATACGCTGCGGTACGACGTGGCGCAAGAGCTGTTCCAACAGGGACGCATACCGACCATCGCCCGCTATCTGCCGCCGACGGGCTGGGAAGAGCGCCATTCGCCAGCAAGCTTCACCTATGCCACCCACCACGCCTTCTTTGCAGGTTTTTTCCCAACTCCGGCCACTCCTGGACGGCATGCACGGCTCTTCGCGGCTCGCTTCCCTGGCAGCGAAACCACAGCAGAGACAACGCTGGTCTTTGATGCGCCCGATCTTCCCGGCGGTCTAGAGCAGCTTGGCTACCACACCATCTGCATCGGCGGCGTTGGCTTCTTCAACAAACAAAGTCCATTGGGAAGTGTGCTTCCCTCGCTGTTCAAAGAGAGCCATTGGCACACGTCGTTGGGTGTGACCGATCCTCATTCGACGGAGCATCAGGTAGCACTGGCCTGCGCACGACTGCAAGCGTTGCCTCGTGAACAACGCGTCTTTTTATTCATCAACATTTCGGCTCTGCATCAACCGAACTACTTCTATCTGCCCAACAATCAGCAGGATACGCTCGCCTCGCATGCCGCCGCGCTGGCCTATGTCGACGCTCAACTGCCAGCACTTTTCTCTGCCATGCAGCGACGGGCATCCACGCTGGTGATTCTCTGCTCCGATCATGGGACGGCTTATGGCGAAGATGGCTATTACGGGCATCGCATCGCCCATCCAGTCGTCTGGACCGTCCCCTATACCGAATTTGTCTTACCAGCTAGTTAAAGGGAAGAAGGAACCTGTGTCAACGCTTGCTCATATGCTACAAGATACACCCTATGCAGCGTATACCTATGCCTATCCACATAAAACCGCCTATCGCCATTTTCCTGAGCCGGTGCCGCTGGCTGATCTCTGGCAACAGGAAAAGCGCGATGCACTCTTTCTCTATCTACACGTCCCGTTCTGCGAGATGCGCTGCGGCTTCTGCAACCTCTTCACCACCCTTGATCCATCGGCCCAGCTTACTCCGGGCTACCTGGATGCGGTGGAGCGACAGGCAAAGCAGGTGCGAGCGACACTTGGCGACATCACTATCGCCCGCATGGCACTCGGTGGCGGCACTCCGACCTTCCTCGATGTTGCCAGTCTGGATCGGCTTCTAACGCTCAATAGCGATCTGTTCGGGGTTCAGCCCGGCTCGATCCCAATTTCAGTTGAGACCTCACCGCTGACCGCAACTGCTGAGAAGCTGCGCCTGCTGCATCAACATGGCGTCGATCGCATCAGCATCGGCGTGCAAAGCTTCATTGAGGCAGAATCACGCGCCGCCGGTCGTCCACAGCAGACAACCGTTGTTGAACAGGCACTCGACGAGATTCGCCGCACAGGTTTTCCGATCTTGAATATCGATCTGATCTATGGGCTGCCCGGTCAGACCGTTGACAGCTGGCTTACCTCGCTACGCATGGCACTGCGCTATCATCCAGAGGAGTTGTACCTCTATCCGCTCTATGTGCGCCCGCTCACCGGGCTGGACCGCACCGGAAAAGCGCTGCCCCTGCACGAGCAGGATAGTCGCCTCACCAGCTATCGCGTGGCACGTGAACTGTTGCTGGCCCAGGGCTACACACAGGTTTCGATGCGCATGTTTCGCGCACCACATGCGCCCGTTGAGACCGGCCCGGTCTATTGCACGCAGGACGATGGCATGCTTGGCCTGGGCTGCGGCGCTCGCTCGTACACACGCACGCATCACTACTCCAACGAGTACGCGGTCGGCTCCAACACCATTCGCTCCATCCTGCATTCGTATATTGCAACGCCCGATGCCGCTTTTGCCTCTGCTCACTATGGCTATATCCTGAATGGAGAGGAGCAGCACCGCCGCTATGTCTTGAAATCGTTGCTGGAGGCGGGAGGATTACCATTTTCGGCCTATGGACAGCGCTTCGGCTCAACGGCGCTCAGCAATCTGCCAATGCTCCATGAGTTGCTTGAGTATGGGCTGGCACATATTGAAGCTGGGACCATGTTATTGACGCCCGCAGGGCTTGAGCGTTCAGATACGATTGGTCCCTGGCT
>JAICIM010000037.1 GCA_025928885.1 Ktedonobacteraceae bacterium
CCCTTCCTATCGTTCCCTTGCCTCCGTTGATTTGGATTTGTGATAAATATACAAACTATTATGCTTAAAAAATATTCTTGATACATGATTTGATTGCAACCTCTTTTTAAGAGAAGAATACTATGCTGAATCTGTGTAAAACAAACAGATTCAGCGTAGCATTCTTCTCACAATTTGTCTGTTTGTTGTGCATTGTTACCCTTGTATAATAGATGGAGATAAGAGATTGCTGTCGAGAAAATAGAGGTATTTTGTCTTTATCTCGTATCACATGAAAAATATAGATGATTTGCACCGCTGCTCTGGATAAAATTGCCAGGGGATGTACAAAATGTACAAATCGAGAGAATGACAAAAAAAGTGTAAGTGAGATGCTCTCTTTTATCGCGCTGGAATGGGTAAGATCAACTATTGATGTAGGTCATGCTGTAAATGAAATTATTATAGTGGATGTTTCTCAGTAGTCTCGTGACCTATGTAGATGCCGTTGCGATTCTATCGACAAACGTGCGCTTCTCCTCCCTTTTTGAACTTTGGAGGCATCTGTGTTACACTGTAGTAACAGGGATGTCTCCAAAGTTTCTTCTTTTAGAATTCCACTCCTTCTCATGAAAAGATAGAAAAGAGCACTATCTTTGGATGACGAGTATGGATAGTTTTTACATATGGAAAGCTTGCCCGGTCGCTTCAGCGTATGTTATACTCTCGTAAATAGGTGATGTTGCCTCTCCGCTGAGCTAAGATGCTCTCTCTTTCCAATGACGTAACATGCTCAAGGTCTGCTCTTAATACCTGTCGCCCACCAGATCAGAAACAGAAAGACTTGAAAGACTCGGACCTTTTTCTTGTGTACTATTGTAACGAACTCGATGAACGGTGCTTGATCGTCGAATCCCCCCAAGGCTCCAATGTTGGTGCCTCTAGCATTGAGTAATTAGTTTTACTGGGAGAGCAATGCATGAAGCACAATCACCATGCCCCTAAGTTTGCTTATCCACTTTACGATAACCGTTGGGAACACGACGCTTGCGGAACTGGCTTTATCGCCCAGGTTTCCGGTGAAGCGAGTCATTTCCTTGTTCAGTCCGCTCTTGACGCCCTGGCTCGTCTGACCCATCGTGGCGCACAAGGTGCCGATGCTGAAACGAGTGATGGTGCTGGCATCCTGACGCAGATCCCAAGATCCCTGCTTCGCGAAGAGCTTGAAAAGCAGCACATATCGTTAGCTAATCCTGATGACCTGTCTGTTGGTATGCTTTTCCTGCCCTCGCCGGAGCGCACACCGGAGGCGTATGCCCAGAGCTGTCAGATTATCGAGCAAACACTTGCCGAGGTTGGTCTGACAATTCTTTTCTGGCGCACACCACCAGTTGATTACTCCGTTCTGGGAACCCGTGCTAGAGCAATTGCTCCCTGTATAAAACAGGTACTCGTGACACGCCCGGCCCATGTTTCACTGCCAGAATATGATCGTGCTCTCTATCGCGCCCGCCGTCTGGTGGAGCAGCGTTTCTCAGAGGCTCAGATTGCTGATGGCTACATTGTTTCTTTCTCGCGCACAACGTTGATTTATAAGGGATTGCTGGCCCCGGCTGAACTGGCACGCTTTTATCTTGATCTAGCCGATCCTCGCTATACCAGCGCCCTTGCCGTTTTCCACCAACGCTACAGCACCAATACCTTCCCTGCCTGGCCACTCGCACAACCGATGCGTATGCTCGCCCATAATGGCGAGATCAATACCATCCAGGGCAACCGCAACTGGATGGAGGCCCGCGAGCGCTCGTTGACCTCCTCTGTCTGGGAAGATGCTATTCAAGATCTCTTGCCGGTTGTGCAGCCCGGAGCAAGCGACTCTTCTCAGCTTGATAATGCGCTGGAACTGCTGTCATACTCTGGTCGCAGCCTGTTGCACAGCATGCAAATGTTGATCCCGCCCGCCTGGGAGCAAGATCCCGAAATGGACGCGGCCCAGCGTGCGTGGTGTGAATATCATGCTGGCTTGATCGAACCCTGGGATGGCCCCGCCGCGCTCGTCTTTACGGATGGCCTCACGGTCGGCGCTGCTCTTGACCGCAACGGTCTGCGCCCGGCTCGCTACATGGTTACTTCTCAGGGATTTGTCGTTGTGGCCTCAGAGGCTGGCGTCTTCTCCTGTGAGCCGCATGAGATTCTGGAAAAAGGGCGGCTTGGCCCTGGCGAGATGATTGCTGTTGATATTGAGCAGAAGGCGATCTTGCGCGATCAAGAGATCAAAGAGACGCTGGCCCAGAGTCAGCCGTATCAGCAATGGTTGGAGCAGCATCTTTTACATGCCGCCTCGCTGCCCACCGGGGAGAGCGAGGTCGAGCAGCTTGATGCCACCAGCCTCTTTGCCCGTCAGCAGCTCTTTGGATATACGCATGAAGATCTTGAGATGGTGTTGCGCCCGATCCTGGCTGATAGCAAAGAGCCGACCTGGAGCATGGGCGACGATGCACCGCTTGCAGCCTTCTCCACCAATTCCCGCTCGTTCTCAGATTACTTCCGCCAGCGTTTTGCTCAGGTGACGAACCCGCCGATCGATCCGTTGCGTGAACGCATCGTGATGTCGCTGGATTGTTATCTTGGGCCGCGCGAGAGCCTGTTGAGCGAGACGCCCGAGCAGGCACATCTACTTCATTTGCCGACGCCGCTGCTGACAGAAGAGCAATTGGAGGCGCTGCGTCATCTGGATGATGCGCAGTTCCGCGCCAGAACTATCAGCACGACGTTTGAAGTGGCGGCTGGGCCGACCGCGCTGGAAAAAGCGCTGGATCGTCTGGAGCAAGAGGCGGCAGAGGCCGTGTCATCGGGTGCAACGCTCCTGATCCTGAGCGATAACACTGCAACGCTGGAGCAAGCTCCTATCCCGATGGTCATTGCGATTGGCACTGTGCATCGCGCTTTGATCAAACGTGGTCTGCGTATGAAGACCTCGCTTGTCTGCGAGACTGGCACGGTCAGCGATATTCATCAGATCGGCCTCCTGCTTGGCTTCGGTGCCGAAGCTGTGGTGCCGACGCTGGCTCTGCAAAGCGTGCGTGCGCTGACCACTGATCGCCGCCTTGAGCATCTGTCGCACGAGCAGGCCGTTGAACACTATCTACACGCGGTTGAAGAGGGTTTGCGCAAGGTCATGGCGCGTATGGGTATATCGACGATCCGCAATATCGTCGGCGGCAGCCAGTACGAGGTGCTGGGCCTCCATCCAGACTTCATCGAGCGCTGTTTCACCGGTGCCGCTGTGGTTCCTGGCAAGGTTACGCTCTCTCACATTGCTGAAGAGGTCATCAAGCACTGTGAGTCGCTGCGACAGGCGCAGGAAGTGGCCGAGACGAACGTCAAGCGCCGCAAGTTGAACGATCGGGGACGCTATCGCTTCCGCCGCGACGCCGAGTATCACGCGTACAATCCGCTAATCGTGCGAGCGCTGCAAAAGGCGGCACAGTCCGGCGATCCCAACGACTATCACCAGTATACCTCGCTGGTCTATCATCGGCCTGCCACGACCCTGCGCGACCAGTTCTCCTTCGCCCCTGCCAATCCTATTCCGTTGGAGCAGGTGGAGTCGATGGAGTCGATTCGAGCACACTTCGTGATTTCGGCCATGTCGGTCGGTGCATTGAGCGCTGAGACCCATCGCACAATTGCCGCCGCGATGAACAGCATCGGTGGGCGCAATAATACTGGTGAAGGTGGCGAAGATCCCGCGTGGTATCATGAGACGCTTGAGGGCTATCCCGTCAGCAGTAAGATCAAGCAGGTGGCGTCGGCGCGTTTCGGCGTGACGGCTGAGTATCTGGCACGTGGCGAAGAGATTGAGATCAAGATGGCGCAGGGTTCCAAGCCCGGTGAGGGCGGTCAGCTCCCGCCATCGAAAGTTTCGTCTTTCATCGCTCGCCTGCGCCATACCGCGCCAGGAGTGGCTCTCATCTCGCCGCCACCGCATCACGACATTTACAGTATCGAAGATATCGCCCAACTCATTTATGATCTGCATCAGGTGAACCCCACGGCACGCGTTGGCGTGAAGCTGGTCTCCAGCGTGGGTGTTGGTACGATCGCTGCTGGCGTAGCCAAAGCGCATGCAGATTACGTGTTGATTAGCGGCCATGATGGTGGTACGGGCGCTTCGCCGCTGCAATCCATCAAGCATGCCGGTATGCCCTGGGAGCTTGGTCTTGCCGAGACTCAGCAGGTGCTTGTGAAAAACGGGTTGCGCAAACGGGTGCGTGTGCGCGTCGATGGCGGTTTCAAGACCGGTCGCGACGTGATCGTCGGTGCGATGCTGGGCGCGGAAGAGTTCGGCTTCGGTACGGCGGCGCTCGTCTCGTTGGGCTGCGATATGGCGCGTCAGTGCCACCTCAACACCTGCCCGGCTGGTATCGCCACGCAGCGTGAGGATCTCAGGGCCAAATTCACGGGCCGACCACAGTTCTTGATCAACTTCCTGACGCTCGTTGCCGAAGAGGTGCGCGAACTGATGGCCGAACTTGGAGTGGCTCGCTTTGAGGATATGATCGGACGTGCCGATCTGCTTCAGGCTTCTGAGGAGAGTCCGATCGATCTTGAGGCCCTGCGCGTCTCTATTCCCGTCATGTCTGTGCCAGAGGCTCGCTCCAGCGTTCAGGCTTCTCCGGTCTCCACACAGTTGCTTTCGGAGGTTGAGGAGGCGCTGGCAGGTGAGCGTAGCGTGTTGACGCAGCATACCATTCACAACTATGACCGTTCGATTGGTGCTGGTCTGGCCGGTGAGATTGCTCGCCGCTACGGCAACAAGGGCCTGCCCGGCGTCAGCATCACCTGTTCCTTCCAGGGATCGGCGGGACAGAGCTTCGGGGCGTTTAGCGTTCCGGGCATGCGCCTCATCCTCAATGGTGAAGCCAACGACTACGTTGGGAAATGTATGACCGGTGGGCAGATCGTGATCGCGCCCCCCACGAATGCAGGCTTTGCTTCCCATGAGAATACGATCCTGGGCAACACCGTCCTCTACGGTGCAACGGGCGGACAGCTCTTCGCAGCTGGACGAGCGGGTGAGCGCTTCGCAGTGCGTAACAGTGGTGCGCTGGCGGTTGTCGAGGGCGTTGGCGATCATGGCTGCGAATATATGACCGGTGGCATGGTCGTTGTGCTTGGCGAGGCCGGGCAGAACTTCGCTGCTGGCATGTCTTCCGGTGTCGCGTACGTGCTGGATACGGAAAACCTGTTCTCCACACGCTGCAATACCGAATTGGCAGATTTGAACCGTATCGATGATGCTCGTGAGCTAGAGGCGCTGCGGACCGTGATCGAGTGGCACGCTCGCAAGACGCGCAGCAAGCATGCTGAGCAAATTTTGGAGCAGTGGGACGAGATTCAGGGCCAGTTCTGGCGCGTCCTGCCACGCGGCACCACCACTTCAGCCTGTGATTTCGTCGATACCGGCGAGTATGATCACTCCCTGATCAGCGCTTCTCACTAGGAGCATTCCGCCGCAAACAAGCAGAGAGAACAAAGGGCCTGTTACCCTACTAAGGTGACAGGCCCTTTGTTCTCTCTGCTTTTATCTGGGAGCAATCGATCGCTGTGCCTCCTGCATGTGATGGGCAGTCAACTCGTGTGGATCGTGGCCGTCATGGCTGTGTGGATCGGTGTGAATGATGACCTCTGAGACGCCCTCCAGATTGTGGAACAAGCGATGGCGGACCTCTTCCGCGATCTCGTGCGCTTTGCGCAGGGTAAGTTCGGCGTCAACCTCGATATTCATGGCGATTTGCAGGGTGTGACCAACCCAACGCGCTCGCACCTCATCGACGCCCTCAACGCCTGGCACATTGCCGGCCTCGTTAATGATCGTTGGCACGACACGGGCATCGACCGAATCGAGCAGCCGCTGCAACACGCTTTTGGCGGTCGAGTAGACGACGGTGAGGATGACGACGGTAATCACCAGACCTGCTATGGGGTCGGCGATGGGGAAGCCGAGCGCGGCACCGATCAGGCCGATAAACGCGGCAAGCGAGGTGAATCCATCGATGCGCGAGTGTTGTCCATCTGCGACTAGCGGCACGCTATTAATGCGCTTGCCCACGCTGATCTTGTACTGTGCCAGCACTTCGTTGCCCACGACACCGACCAGAGCAGCCGCCATGCTGAGATAGAGTTGTGTTGGTGGCACGCCGCTGGTGAGCTTGCCTATAGATTCGATCGCGCTGGCAACGGCGCTGGCGATGATGACCAGCACGATAAACACACCGGCAAGATCTTCGGCGCGGTAGTAGCCGTAGGTGTAGCGCTGGTTCGCGGCCCTGCGCGAGAGCGCAAAGGCGATCCAGAGCGCTATCGTGGTCAGCACGTCGCCTGTATTGTGCAGGGCATCGGCGAACAGGCCCGCGCTATTGCCAATGATGGCGATTGCAAACTGGATGATCGAGACGAGCAGCATGCCCGCTGTGGAGATCTGGACGGCCCGCAGCCCGGCTTGATTGCCGTACAAATCAGGATTGACTGTGCCATGTGTGTGTCCGTGTCCGCCATGCTCATCTTCTTCATGCTCATGTGCGTCATGTTGATGGATGTGTTCGTCATGATCGTGCTCATGTGCGTTGTGCTGATGGTCATGTTCAGCCATGCCCAACTCCTTTTTGCTTGACTATTCCATCTATCCGGGCTGTCTACACTTTTGACGATCAGGAGTGGTCTGCTTCTCCAGCAATTAGACCTGTTGCTCTCTTCCATGAGGTCATTTCAGGCCCGCGTGCTTCATCTTTGAAACGATAGTCGTGTTTGCGAATCATCTCCCCTAATTGTTCGTCTAAGCGCTGTAGACAACCTAATTGGATTTTACGTAACAATGATTGCCAATCGCCGCCTGGCGTGTCGGGCAGCTTCAATTCACAGGCCAGTCGATAATGTTCCAGGCATAAGCCGTCCGAGTCTTGCATATGCAGAGCAAATGCTTCGTCGGAGAGGGCTTTGCGCAACGTATGAATAAGATATCCCTCGGCCTTTGCCTGTTGCGTGCAGGCTGGGCAGAGTGGTTGCTCCCGGCGCGTATCAAAAAAACGGCGCAAGAGGCTCCCTGACGCTGGTGCGGCGATATCGCTCCCCCGCTTGAGCTGGTCGATAGTATCGGTCACAATATCGCGATACGCCTGAGCTAATTGCAGATGCGCACCCATATTGGCCAGTTGCCAGGTATGGCGATGACAAAAGCCTTGTGTACGCCTCAGTTCACCGCGTATACTGACATCGGTAAACATTTCATATTTCCAGGCTTCCAGGTAGCGGCGCGTTCCCTCCAGGGCCAGCTGACAGATCGGGCAGCCCTCTTGTGAACATGCTTCAAATAGAGCCTGATACTCTCGTGTCTTGCGCATTCAGTACAACCTTTTCGTTCGTTATTCGTCTTATGAAATAGAAGATAGATGTTTTTGGCTAGATTTGCCAGTTTGTTGCATGGCTCATCAGTTATTGTATCCTAGTTCCGTTGTGGGTTGCAGATGGATTCGTTTACTGACTATTACACTCTTTTAGGCGTTCGCAAGGATGCACCTCCGGGGGAAATTAAGGCAGCATTTAAAAAGCTCGCTTTGCAGTATCATCCCGATGTTTATAAAGGCAATGATGCCCATAAGCGCATGCGTCTTCTGCTGGCAGCCTATCAAACCTTAAATGACCCGGAGGAACGCAAACGCTATGATGCCCGCTACATGGAATTTGCAGACGTTTCCATCTCGCAAACCGGGCGTACGCGTTCTGATGAGGCTCAGTCTCGTGCGGCGAGTGGCGCTGCTCACAATTCCAGCCGCCAGCGTGCTTCGTCGGCTCGGAGAGACCGTGGGCGCAATTATGACTTTCCCGGCATAAGTGAGGGGCGAGCGGTGCGCGTTGAGCTGGGTGAGATGGCCTATGCGCTCTCGCCAGGAGAAGCGCAAACGCTCTTGCAACGGGGGATGCTGCGTGGTGTTGCTCCCGAGACGCCAACCCATCGCTATTACTGCCACCGCTGCTCTCATCGCTGGCAGGATCGCAACGCAGTCGGTCAACTGCCGCATAATTGTCCAAACTGCCATGCGACCGATTGGGTCGAGTATCTGCTGTTGCGCTGCGTCCACTGCTGCGCGGTTTTTGAGAGTGAGCAGATTCGCTACGAAATTGGCACGTATGCCTATGGCAAGGGCGGTCGCCAGGGCAAAGGCACGCTCTGTCCCCCCTATGAACTGTTTCCTCTGTGTCCTTATTGTAACACCGCCCACTGGTGTCCCGCCGAAGAGGCGCGTGTTCAGGAACTACGTCAGAAAGCAGCTCAGGGTACACGAATGCGAGCTATATGGATCGGGGTAGCGGTCGTTGCTCTGGTCGTGATCAGTATGATGGTGCTGGGTATGCTGCATGTGTAGAAGATAGCAGTATAGCTGGAAAATCGCTCACGACATTTGAGGTTAATGTGCAAAAAGAGAGCAAGAGCGGCGGTTCTGCTGCGCTCTTGCTCTCTTTTTAGAAAGGGTGAATGTCAGAAGGATCAATAGTTTCTGTTAGTCGTTGCCGTTTTCGACTTTGGTGGCGGTGCCGTTTGAGCCGTTGAATTGCACCTCGACCTTGACTGGTGTGTTGGCGACGATGGACTGAGGGTTCATAATATGTTTGAGCTGGGTGGAAGCATTCATGGCGTAGCTGTAGCTCTTGTTGCCGACGTTGAAATGTAGCACGTTGTCGGTACCAACTGCGCTGGTGGTGACGCCCTCAAAGTCCACGTTATTGATTTTGAAAGGGTTGTTCTGATCTTCAGGCTTGACGATGCCGAGCTTCTTGGCGGTGAAAGAGCCATCAGGATTAGTGTAGGTTTCCACTTTAATCAGTTGACCAACGGTTGGCTGTCCATTCATGAAATCTTCGCGGTCGGTAGCGGCGTTGAACGCCATTGGCAGGGATTCGCCGTTGGGCATCGTGACAGTGAGGCTGCTGGCGTTGATGCTCTGCACCTTGCCGATGAAATCAATCGTACCAGGATCGGAAGTTGTAGTTGTGGTTGGTTGCCCATTGTTGGTGGAGGCCGTTGTGGCGGTCGCTACAGGGTTTGCGCCTTCCTGGATGTTGGTGCCAACGTTAAGCGTATAGGTAGTGTCACCCGTTTTTGTGACTTGCAAAGTAAAGGTTTTGCCAATCTGTGACTGTAATGTCGTGATCTGCTGATCTGTCAACTGGCTAACCGTTACTGCCTGCCCTTGAGCGAGAAAAACCGCACTATGAGCTGATGGATTGACCGATTGTACCTCTCCCTGCAATGTAGCTGATTGGTTGCCATTGGCATCGGTCGTGGTGGCGACTCCGGAACATGCCGCGAAAAAGACCATAATACAGAGACCTGTGATACATATGAGTAATGAGCGCACCCGATTTAATAAAGATTTTTTCATTTATTTGTTCCCTCGTTGTGATCCTGTTTTCGCATCAACCTTATTTATTGACGACTATACCATCCTTTTTTGGTGGATACTATGCTGTATGGCACACTTTGTCTGTGAGCTAAATCACTTTATTCATGTTTGATATGGTTTGAATACGCCAGAAGCGAGCACTCTTCTATCGTACATAATTTTGCGGATAATGACAAAAGAAATATGTTGCTATACCGTTTCTCGATATATTGCTGCCATTTCCTGCTGACCTTATCTCGCCTACGATGCGCCATGATATAATGCCAGCGTAGAGAAGCGACAAGTATTACTGGTTGGGAGTTAGCACGTGCAAGATATTTTACCCAGCGGTGTCTATCCACCTCTGCCGACCTTTTTTGATGATCGGGAAGAGCTTGATCTGGCAACGTTTCGGCGTCATATGCGTCGTCTGGAAGATAGTGGAATTGCCGGTTATGTATTGATGGGATCGAATGGAGAGGCCGTGCATGTGACGGATGATGAGCGGATACAGCTCATTGTGACGGCGAAAGAGGTGGTTGGGAGTGGTGTGTATGCAGTCCCGATTATGGTCGGCTGTGGCGCTCAATCGACGCGTGCCACCATCGCTCATTGTCAACAGGCGGCCCGACATGGAGCTGATGTGGCGCTCGTCTTGCCTCCGTCGTACTATCGTGGGCAGATGAACAGTCAGGCGCTCATGACCCATTACCGGGCCGTTGCCGATCAGAGCAGCATTCCAGTCTTGCTATACAATATGCCTGCCAGCGCCGCCGGGATCGACCTCGATGTTGCTACCGTCGCCGCTCTGGCTGAGCATCCCAATATTATTGGACTGAAAGATAGCGCCGGGAATATCGTCAAAATGGCGCAGATTATTGCCGGTGTGCCAGCGTCGTTCCGCGTCTTTGCCGGGAGTGCCAGCTTTTTCCTGCCCGCTCTCGTGGCCGGTTCCGTCGGCACGATCGCGGCCCTTGCCAATATTTTTCCGCACGAGGTGTGCCTGCTCCAGGCCTTGTTTGAGGCCGGGGAATTTGAGGAGGCGCGAGAGCTTCAGGCGCGGATTATTCCCGCCAACGCCGCAGTGACGACAACTTATGGTGTGTCGGGATTGAAAGCCGCCCTGCTTGTGACCGCTGGCTATGGTGGGAAACCACGCCTACCGCTGCTTCCCCTTGCCGATCGGGAGCGCGAGACACTGGCGCAGATTCTGGTCGCAACCTCGGTCGATGTGGAGTAAAAAATAATGGCACTGAGGTTCCAGAACAACCTGTGAACCTCAGTGGATTGTATCAGGCAGTAACGGTAAAGTTGACCTGTTGCGCCAGAGCTTTATCTGAGCAATCGGGCTTTGTTGCCCAGTAGATCTGGATGTAGCCCGTGCCAGGAGTGCTGGCGGTTGTGTACGAATAGGCAGAGGTGGAGACGCCACTCATGGCAAAATTGTAGCTGTCGAATTGTTTTTCGTTTAGAAACCACATCAAGCAAACCATACCACTCTGGTTCGCATGGACCGCGAACGTGACATAGATCTGCTGGTGTACTTTAAAGCTACTGGTGACTTTCGTTGCCGTTGCCGTGCTGGTATTCACCGTGCTGGCCGTCTGTCCATTGTCAATGAATTGCTGTCCTGGGAAGGTCCCCGCCGTCGGACTGGTAGTGGCTGCAGGCGAGGCCGTTGTGTTCGCCGTTGGCGTATCCTTCGCTTTCGTGGTGATGGTTGGTACTGCCGTCTGAGATGATGAAATAGATGATACAGGAAGGCTTAAAGAAATAAGGAAGACAAAAACCAGGAGTAGCATGCCTGTGAGAATAAAAGCACCAGAGATGGTAAAACCAAAACGTGGTGTGAGCTTGCTTGCCAGAAACGAGTTGTCCGACGTAGATGCATATGGTTTTGGGCTGGTAGCGAGCACGTCGGGTGTCCAGCTTGACGCAGGGAGCGGCGTATTCGCCAACGGTGCTGGTGAGAGCGGTGGCGGCGCTGACAACTTGAGCGGTTGTTGGACCGCTGCTGCCCCCGCCTGGTTTGTTCGTGCTGAAAACGGTGCCTCTGATTCTGGAAATGATAGCTGCTCAGCAAATGTGGCGGTGCCGGTAAGTGGTAATTGCTCGTGCTGTGACGCGCCTTGATAAAGCGGTGGCGCTGCTGATCCGCCATTGTTCATTGCCCCATTACCCCAGGTCTCCGAAGCTGCCTGACCCCACGCTTGTTGGGCCGGTTCCTGGTGTGGTCCTCCTTCCTGGATACCAGAGCCACCTGGTAACGCGGTTGACAGTTCCTCGGCTTCATTGTTGCGCTTTTCGACTTTGCCAACCACCTCTGCTCCACAACGTGGACAGCGTTTGCGGGATGGCGAGAGCGGAAATCCGCAATTTGAGCATCTCATGGATGAAAACCCCCTTGTAAAACATTCCCTTTGACCGTATTTATCCGGGGATGTCATTTCATATAACGAAGCATTGCCACTTTGGTAAATAGGACTTTCCATTCTATAGGAGATTCGTCTGGTATCATCGCTCAAGATGCGCCTGACATTTTTTCTTGTAGCGCAGTCAGACCATCAGTTAACGGGGATTTGACAGTTGTAGTACGCTGTTTTGAGATGAAAAGAGGAGGGTTGATACATGGAAAAGAGCTTGTTAAGCTATATCGTAAGCAGTGCTTTTAGCATAAGGTGCTTGACACTGCTAGATAGCCCATTTACAATACACTATATGGCCGTAAGGTGATCAATATGTACCCTGTAGATTTGAGGGCGAGGAGTGGAGGGTCTTGCTCTCCATTAATCATATCCGGCGGGTAGCTGTAAGGTAGGAAGCGAAATCGTGACACAAGGCATAGATATAGAGCAGATGTTAGAGCAACATATAGCCCGGCTAAAAGCCAGCTTGCAACAGGCTTCAGGCGAAGGTTCAGGACCAGAAGAGGGGAGCGATGCATGGCTATTGCTCAATGCTCTCATTGAAAATGACCCTCAGAATCGGCAAACGCTGCTTGCGAACTTTGAACAGTCGGGGCGCTGGCTCGCTGAACAGGGAGGCAAGCTGGATGTACGGATTGTCGCTTTGCAGCGCTATATTGATGCTCTTGTCGCTGAACTGAAACAGATTCTGCCTGAACAACCTCTCTTGCTTCTGGAAACTATTGAGCGTCTCCATCAGTTGCAGTCCGAATCAGTTCAGGCGCTCACGCGTGGCTATCAAGGCGTGACAGATCGGTGCCTGCAAGATAAGGATACGTTTTCTCAGCAGTTAGAGCATCGTTTGCTGGCATTGCAGCGCATTAATGGTGTCAGCAATTCGGCGATGGACCTGGATCAGACGTTGGAGATCACAGCCCAGGCCATTGCGGAAGAGTTACAGATCGATCTCTGCTCGATCTTCTTCTATGATGACATGCAGCGCGTGCTGACGTTGCGTGCCACAAATGGTCCACGTCCATTGGGTGGTATGCATTTCACACAGCGTATTGGTGAAGGTTATAGCGGCTGGGTGGCCGAAAAGGGCCAGTCGTTGCTGCTGCACGATGTCATGTCTGCGCCCCATTTTGCTTCTGAAGTCCAGGCATATAGTAGCGATTATCATGGCCTGATGTCCTTGCCGATCATCTTTTTCGGTGATGCTGAGCGCCTGATCGGCGTGATTAGCGTCCTCTCGCACGAGCCGCGCGACTTTACGCGGGAGGAGATCAGCTTTGTCGAGATAGTTGCGGGCATTATTGCTATCAATGTGGAAAATGGTCGCCTCTATGAGCAAACGGATGAGCAGTTGCGCCGCAAAGTACACGAGCTTGCCACCATCCATCGCGTCTCTTCGGTCATCGCCTCGACGCTGAATCTGGACGAAGTGTTGCAAATGATTACAACGCAGGCCGTCCATCTATCCGGGGCCGAGCGTTCATGTATCTTCGAACTTGATCCCGATCGGCGGCGCTTACATGTGCTTGCTCATTACGGCCTCAATGCCAATCTGGTTGGTCAGCTCTATATCAACGTTGGGCAGTGTTGCGCCGGTCGCACCGTGCAGACTGGCAGGCCGAGTATGGCCGTTGATTGTTTCCATACCGACGAACACTGTTTTATTCGCAGCGATCCGTTTATCTCCTCCGAAATACACTCGGTCCTCTGCGTCCCTCTCAAAGTGAAGGACAAAATTCTGGGTTGCCTGTGCGTCTATAGCAGCCATCGCCATTTACTGAGCGCGGAGCAGATGCAGTTGGTGAACCTGTTCGCCAACGAGTCCGCCATCGCTATTGAAAATGCCCGTTTGTATGAGGAGACCAGGCGCGGCCTGGAACTGAAATCGGTCCTTTTACGTGAGCTTCATCATCGGGTGAAGAATAATCTGGCGAACGTTGCGGGCATTCTCTCGTTGCAGAGGAGGCGCTCGAAATCGTCAGATGTGCGCCACATTCTGGCTGAAAGCGTCAATCGTGTGCAGGGATTGGCGGCAACGCACGATTTGCTGGCTCACGAAGATGTCAGCGAAGCTCGCGTTGATGAGGTAGCGCGTAAAATCGTGGGCGTTGCCAGTACCAATCTTGTTCCTCCTGAAAAGCATATTACGTTTAAAGTTGAACCCTGTGGTATTGTTATTCCTTCACGAGCGGTCACTATCCTGGCTCTAATCATTAATGAGATGGTTTCTAATGCGATTAAACACGGGCTGGCTGAGCAAGCTGTGGGCCGTGTGATTGTGCGTGGGCGCGAAGAGGATGGTTGGGTCTATGTCCAGGTGGTTGATAGTGGGAAGGGGCCGGCATTTAATCTGCAATTTGGCGAAAATAGTGAGAGCAGTTCTGAGGGGTTGGGTCTTTCGTTAATCAAGAACCTGGCCGGAGATCTTGATGGTCAGTTCTCGCTGCGCCGCGAACATGATCCCGCATCTCAAAATGGTGCAAGCAATGTTAGTGACGGCCCGGCAGAATATACTGTTGCTGAAGTACGTTTCCCACTTGTGAGGCGTAGCCGTACATAAGAATAAGTGATATTGTATGATGTAGCTGTTTCTCCATACTTCTGGTGGATTAGTAGAGGTGACATATGGATGAGGTCCCCGAACAAAAGCGGATCTTGATTGTTGAAGATGAAGCTGCTATTCAGCAGGTACTCTCCTTCTTCCTTGAGCACAATGGCTTTGATACCCTCGCCGTTTCTAACGGACAGGAGGCCATTCGTGTCGTTCCTGAGTTTCAACCCCATTTAATTATTCTCGATTTAATTATGCGTCCCGTTTCTGGCTGGGAGGTCTTGCAATGGCTGCGTGATCACGAGATTACACCGCCACTGCCTGTGCTTGTGTTGAGTGCGCTCGTTAACCTGACAGAACAGGTGCAGGGGTTTGAGGAAGGTGCCATTGAGTATATCACCAAGCCAACTCAGCCGAGCATCATCGTTGAGCGTGTGCGTACCATCCTTTCGATGAACAGTGAGCAGCGTTTGATGTTGCAGCATAAGCGGATGGATGAGCGGCGCAAGGTGTTGGAGCGTATTCACGCGGCGCAGATGGATGAGTTTGTGTATTAAAGCGATGCAACGGAGCTGTGATGGCCTGGCTTCTATGCTAGCATCACAGCTCTTTTTTATATGGAGCTTCACGCCAATGGCTTTCCACAACTGGTACAGAAGCGATTATTCGCGGCATTAAATTTCCCACATACCCTGCATTGGTTCATTGGATTGCCACAATATGTGCAAAACCGCTGCTGAGGCTTGTTGGGACGCTGACAATACTGGCAGGGATACATGGCAAGCTGACGGCCATCCAGCGCTGCCCCCTGTCCGGTGAAGGGCGTGATGCCGCCTATCTGCCTGGGAGGGGCTGCATAGCTGTTGGCGTTTGCCAGTACCCGTTGCAGGGCGTCCGCAAGATCGTTAGCCTGTTGGAAGCGCTGTTGCGGATTTTTCATCAGCGCGGTTAAGATAATCTGCTCAACGCCAGGAGGGATGGCAGGGTTCAACAAACTCGGACGGGGAGGCATTTCGTAAATATGGCTGTGAGCCAGGGCCGGATAGTTATTCCCTTGAAAGGGCGGTTTGCCTACAAGCGCCTCAAAAAGCATAATCCCTAGCGCATAAATATCGGCCCTGCCATCGATGGCCCCTCCCTGACATTGTTCCGGGGACATGTATTCGGGAGTGCCAACGCCTGCCCCTGGTCGCGTGAGATTGGACTCTGTGCTGGCGAGGACTTTGGCGATGCCGAAATCGGAAAGAATAGGACGCCCTGAGCGATCCATCAGGACGTTGACGGGTTTGATGTCGCGGTGAATCACTCCCTGTTCGTGGGCGTAATTCAAAGCGCTGGCCAGTTGGGTGAAGATCGGCACCGCTTCGGCAAAGTCCATTGCTTTGCCACTGTGCTGGCACTGATCGAGGCGATTTTTGAGCGTTCCTCCGTCCACCAATTGCATAACGATATAGAGATGCCCATTGATCTCGCTGGCATCGTGGACGGTCACGATATTAGGATGTGAGAGGCGTGCCACCAGTCGGGCTTCCAGATTGAAGCGTTCAACGAAACTGCGGTCGGCAGCATACCAGGGGGGCAGTACTTTGATCGCCACTTCTCGGTCGAGATTTTCCTGGTACGCCTTATAAACTTTCGCCATTCCTCCCTGTCCCAATACAGCGGTAATGCGGTAGTTACCCAGCACTGTTCCGATAAGATCATCTTGCTGCTGCATGCTGCTCTCAGGCCACGTCAGGAACACCAGCGCCTACTATACTTGTCTACCTCTGTATAACAAATATAATAGGCGCAGTATGTCCATTCACGTAGTTTTCCCGCTTCCCTTCTCTAAGTGGTGCAGTGGATGCTGCTCTGCTGATGGCATTAGTGCCTGGCAAAGACGAGTACGGTCTGACCAAGCTGAATGCGATCGCCTTCCTGGAGTGGATAGGTCTGGTATTTGTTCACCAGTTGCCCATTCACTTTGGTCCCGTTGGCGCTGCCTTCATCTTTCAGTGCGTAGTTGCCATTGCCCATGTTCAGAATGGAGGCGTGCAGGCGTGAAACAGCCAGATCTTCCAGGAAGATATCGCTCTCGCGGCTCCGTCCAATGCTCAATGACTCTTTGCGTACTTCATAGATGCGTCCCGGCTCTTTGCCTTCTTCGACACGCACCATGCCAACGCCTGTTTGTGGGCCGCTGGTGCGCAGCATCGTGCGGTCGCCATCATTTGCTCCAAACGCCATGTTAGCGTCTTGCGGTGCGCCACCACCCTGTTGCTGTTGTTGCCAGGATGGTGCAGCCGCTGCTCCGGCCTGTGCGCCCTGGTTCCCCCAACCACCCTGCTGCTGTTGCCCTGCTGCCCACGGGTCTGGAGACGCCTGAGCGCCACCCATCGAAGGCTGACCCCATGCCGCTGCTTGATTGTTGCCACCATAGGCCGTTGGTGCCTGCTGGCCCGGCTGAGATTGGCCCCCAGTGTTCCATTGTGGCCCGCTGGCTTGCTGTTGCTGCTGCTGTTGTTGCTGTCCCCAGGGGTCTTGTGCGCCGGCTCCTCCATCCCACGACGCCTGTGCCTGAGCGGGTTGGCCCCAGGCACCCTGCTGCTGTTGGGCAGCGGGTTGCTGATTCCACGCGCCTTGCTGGTCGGGAGAACTGGGAGAAGCGCCCCAGGCACCCTGCTGCTGTTGGGCAGCGGGTTGCTGATTCCATGCGCCTTGCTGATCGGGAGAACTGGGAGAAGCGCCCCAACCGGCCTGTTGTCCCTGTGGCTGTTGTTGCTGGCCCCATGCGCCTTGCTGATCGGGTTGTTGACCCCAACCGGCCTGTTGTCCCTGTTGTTGTTGCTGCTGGCCCCAGCTGGCCTGTTGATCGGGCTGCTGACCCCAACCGGGCTGCTGTCCCTGTTGTTGCTGGCCCCATGCGCCTTGCTGATCGGGTTGTTGACCCCAACCGGGCTGCTGTCCCTGTTGTTGTTGGCCCAGGCACCCTGCTGATCGGGCTGCTGACCCCAACTGGGCTGCTGTCCCTGTTGTTGTTGACCCCAACCGGCCTGTTGTCCCTGTGGCTGCCAACCACTGGCACCGCTACCGGCTGATGCATCGGCTTTTTTCTTGCCACTGCTACGAAACAGCAGTAGCGCTGCAACAAGGATGATAATTGCCAGTACTAAGCCAGCGCCAATCAGTATTGGTGTATTGACAATACCAGCCAGTAAAACTATTGACATTCCTTCAATCATGTAGTTCACCCCTCTGATCGTAGGGGCAGCAAGCCTCCTTCGTTCCTTCTGCAGCCAGCTATCACGAGATCAACTTCGCCACCCGATCATAAATCGGGCATCCCATCTGGACACCCCTACTAGTGCGACTCAGTGCGTATCTAACACCACCTTTTAGCGATACTCAAAACGGACCTCAACACTACCAAAACGAAGCACATCTCCATCTTTGAGGGAGCGCTCTTCGTGTGGCGTCAAGATCACTCCATTCAGGCGAGTCTTGTTCAGGGCATTGAGATCTTCGACAGTGTACGTTCCCTGCTGGTTGCGCAGATACGCATGTCGTCGCCCGACCGTCTTATCCGCCAGGTTGATCTCCGGGAAGATCCCCAGGGTTGGGTCCTGGCGTCCCACTACCATCAACTCCCCTTTGAGAGGAATGGTCTGTCCACTGGAGAGAACTATAATGCATGCATCTTTTTGCGGAGGTGCGGGCGGTTTTTGCGGACCTGTATTCCCTGGCCTCTGTTCATTTCCTCCAGGCCGTTCGACTCGCGGAATGGGCGGCATGGCCTGGATGTGCTCCTGTAATTGTTCGAGGGCCACCATGAACTCTTGTGGAGTAGGGTAACGATCGGCTGGCGCTTTGGCCAGGGCCTTTTGCATAAAAAGGTCCATCTCCATCGGGAGTCCCGGGCGCATGCGACAGATCGAGGGGACCTTTTCGTTCATGTGTTTGATCACGATGTCTACAGCGGTCTCTCCGCGAAAAGGTGGGTGTCCTGTTAACATTTCAAACAGCACCGTGGCGACCGAGTAAAGATCAGAGCGTGTATCCGCCGAGCGGCCACTTTCCGCTTGCTCAGGCGAAATATAGTAGGCCGTCCCCATAAAAACGTTCGATTGCGTCAGTGTGACCGTTTCCCGACTACGTGCCAGGCCAAAATCGGTGATTTTCACCATATCATTACTGTTGATGAGTATATTTTGTGGCTTGATATCGCGATGCACGACTCCCTGCTTATTGGCAGTGCTCAGCCCTTCAGTAATCTGATGAGTGTAATTGAGGGAGCGCAATGGGTCCATTGGACCATCATTAATCATATAGTATTTCAAACTTTGACCGTCGATATAGTCCATCACGATATAATGCATATTATTATCGTTCCCATAGTCCATTATGCGCACAATGTGCGAATCGCTCAGGTTGAGTAGAATATGGGCTTCGCGCTGAAAACGCGCCAAAAGCTCTCCATCGTTAGAAAGCTCCAGATGCATGACTTTTACGGCGTATATATGATTATTTTCCAGGTCACGCGCAACATACACGGTGGCAAAGCTGCCCCGTCCACGTTCGTCAATGAGTTTGTAGCGGCCTTTGATGACGCGACCAATCATGTCGCCGTTCATTGCTGTGAACTCCTCATTCGTTATGCTACTTTCAGCGGCTTTATTATACACCATCCGTGCTGTTGTGTCATGAGAGGATGTTTCATCTTCTCTTTCGCGCACCTCTGGATTTTAAGAACGGATAGAGTTAAGCACGCTCACTATATAGCTATAATGTACTAGAAAAAAATGATACCTACCACTCTTTAAGAAAAATGTCTTCGTGGTTTCCTTTTATGGACGCCAATGCCGCCCCATTTTTCCCTATCTCTTCTGTCAATCCTTGCCCTCCAGCCAGGCCGGTAGATCTGCTAGCGATGGAAGAATGGCCTCTGGCTGCGTCTGTTGCAGTTGGGGCGAATGCGCATTATGTTTCCCCGTCTCGACCAGGATGCCACGCATGCCAGCCGTTTGCGCACCCCGAATGTCGTTCTCGATGTCGTCCCCGACCATAATGCTCTCATGGGCCGCAACGCCGATAGTGCTGAGCGCCTGACCAAAAAACGCCTGGTTTGGCTTACCGAGCACGATCGCTTTTTTGCCGCTTGCCAGTTCCAGCGCTCGCACAAATGGACCGCTATCTAGCTGTAATCCTTCTTTTGTGCGCCAGTACAGATTGGTGTGCATTGCAAGCAGGGCCGCTCCGTCCATCAGCATGCGGAAGGCGTGATTCATTGTTTCATATGTGAGCAGCTCTTCGGCCCCGCCAATCACGACGATATCTGCCCGTTCCTCGACCATTTCGATACCTTCAAAGTCGGAGGCGGTATCTCCTTTGCTCAAGATCCAGCAGCGTTTCCCTGGAAAGTGTTGGCGAATATAGCTGGCTGTGGCAACTGGTGCGGTGATCAAGCGCTGTTCTGCAACGGGCAGGCCGATCTGTTGTAGACGCTGTGCCAGCGTCCGACGCGCCAGTGTGGTCGTATTGGTGACAAAGCAAGTCTCATAGCCGTGCTTTGTCAGCCAATCAAGCGTTTCTGTTGCCCCGTTGATCGGTTGCATGCTCACGTGTAACACACCATCGATATCAAGAAGCACACCACGTATCGGCTCCATCATCTCTCTCTCTGCGAGTTCAGTTTTTGTTGATATGCGAGGAGTTCATTGCTAATCCAATATCAGTAGTATATATTTCCTATTTACGAGAATGCAAGAGGTATTGGACCCCGTTTCCTGTCGCAGTCTTGCCGGTCAAGAAATGACGAAATGTTGTGTAGAAATTCTTCATATCTTTGCATACACTTTTTCCGTAGGAAGGCAGAGGGTATGCTTTGCGTGTGGAGCGGGTTAACTGTTGTGTTGGAGAGGATTGAGCAAAATTGACCACCATTGGTGTCAATTTTGTGCTGTCATTGCTCACTGCCACCCATCAGCATAAATGACAGATCTGTCTGGTGTTTGATGTAGTGAGAATGAACTCTCCTGGAGGGTTGCTGGGACAGGCGGCTTCGCTTGCAGTCGTTACGACTGTGCAGTCAATTGTTCTGTGGTTTCGTCCGTAAGAATATTCTGTAACGCTAACCGGGCCGGATCAGGTAAGAGGTGAACTGATGCCATCGAAAAATCCTTTTCCATCCAAATTTCTGCAGCAGCGCGAGGCCGATCCTGCAGCGGGGAGCAGGCGTCAATCTGCCTACTCCCCTTACTTTAGGAAACGTCACCTACACATTTACACAGACCTGCACACCGAAAACACTAACGCAAATTTGAGCCTCCTCCAGAGGAGGATTATGTACCTTAGATTTAGCAGTCTCGGCTATGTCCTTGAGCGCAGTATTGAATTTTGGATCTTTGAAGAGTTGCGCCATCTCTTGATAGAAGTTGGACTGCTGGTTTAACGCTTCTGCTGTGTTATTGGTCCTGGTGGAATGAGTTGAAGACATCTTTGTTACCTTTCTTTAATGGTGCAACTTGTTTGCACAAAACAATCTATCGGGAAAACGTAGCTGTGATTCATTTCGTTTATGCGGAGATAATGGTGCAAAAGATCCCGTCCTATTCGGAGGGAAAAGAGAGAAACCGAGAATATATACAACAAAATATTCATAAAACCTATGATCTCAGTATTACCTCATACCACTGTTAAGCCGTTTGGGTCTGTATTTTGCGGAGCAGTTCATAGTTTTGTTGTCAGAGATGCTGTTAAGAGCGTCTTGTGGCACCTCTGACAGCACAATGAACGTTGGTAGCAAGCGGGTTGAGAGAGGACATCAAACAGACGAGTGGTTATATCCTCCATATCTCTTCATCTCTTTATGGATATTCAGGGGCGGCTCCGTATCGATAACATATAATACTCTTAGCAAGCATCTACCACTTCAGACGATGATGAGGGAGTTGCGCCGGTCAGA
>JAICIM010000230.1 GCA_025928885.1 Ktedonobacteraceae bacterium
GGTACTCGCTCTGCCTGGATTGGGAGCGCGGGCAGGCTTTCCTTGAAGGCCAGTTCGGGGAGATCATGAACGGTTTGGAACGAGTTGGCTCGGTAATCTGTCTCGCGTATGGCGCGGGCAAGTTGTGTGACAAACTCTTGCGCCAGCGCGGGACGTTGGGCCGGATCTTTCGCCAGCCCCTGCAACAAAACCTGCTCACAGGCGGGCGACAGGAGAGGATTGAACTGGCGTGGCGCTGACGGCGGCTCGATCACATGTTGCATCACGGTCGCAATGGCTGTATCTCCCTGGAAGGGCAGGCGACCGGTCAGCAACAGATAGGCCACCACCGCCAGGCTATAATTATCGCTCGTCGCCTCGGCTCGTCCGCGTGCCTGCTCCGGGGCCATAAATTCAGGGGTGCCGAAGCCGCGACTGGTAGTGGTGAGAGGCTGGTCGCTGCTAACCATACGGGCGATGCCAAAGTCGGCCAGCAACAGCCAGTTCTCATCGCGCAGCAACATATTATCTGGTTTGATATCGCGATGAATGATATGCTGTTTGTGGGCGTAATCGATAGCTTCGGCCATCTGAGTCAGAAAAGTCAGCGCCTCCTCAGCAGGCATCAGGCGCTTCTGCTGGCGATAATAGGTGGCACGTTCCGCCAGGGAGCCACCGCTGACATAGGGCATGACGATATAGGTGAGTACGGTCCCATCGGGCAGTTCCTGCTGGCCGTAATCGAGGACCGACAAAATATGGGGATGATGGAGTGCTGCCGCCGCCTTCGCCTCCTGCTCAAAGCGCTGCACATACGCTTTATCCTGCTGATTGTGGGCGGGCAGCGTCTTGACCGCAACCTGACGGTTCAGGCGCTCGTCCTCGCAGAGCCAGACCTCGCCCATACCGCCGCGTCCCAGCCGCCGCAGCACATGATATCGTCCAAGCGCTTCTACCTGGACCTGCTGGAGCATATCTTGCCCACTCATAGGCATATATCCCCCTCCTCAGTCTCTACAGACCAGGATCAAGCCAAATAAAGAAAATAAATAACACAAAATAAGACTATACCACTTTTTGCCTTATTTGCTACTCGTGATGGCCCAAAAAGGTGATGCAATTGAATAATTACGAGGTAGTGAAGCTCTGTCTCCCCGCTCACACGCTTCCAAAAACGCGAAAAAGCGGCGATTGAGAGTACTTGACATCTTTCTACGTATCTGGTATATTCAAGGTGACTCCAAGAGAAATATAGTTCCACTTGATAGTTTCCCCGAAATCGTGGTGTGTTGCCTATCGTCTGTGGTAGATGAGTCGAACCTCGTATCTACTTCATGGGCATCCTGTCAAGCCAGGACCGGCCCATCGGATGTCATTCCACCACTATTCAATTATATGTGCATATTTCCAATACAATAACCGGGTCCAGGAGAAAGGAGCGCGAAACAGTGATTGTATACGTATGCACACGTGATCATATTGTGTACAACTCCAACGCGTTTTACCACGAGGGTCGATAGGTCGGGGATGGCACAAGCGCATCTTTGCACGATCCGTCCAAAGGCAGCGGAAATGCGCCACATCAGCAGGGTGCTGATACCAGGAACAAAACGCAGCAATGCGGTTCCTTGCCCGGCTAGGGCCACACACTCCTCAAGAGTGCGGTGTACTGCATGTGGATCAAAACAGCGTAGGTGTCATGAGTATACCCTGTCCGACCGATGTGCAGCAATTAAGATTGTGGTAAACACGTTTTACCACGTTTTGAAAGGCAGGAGGGGCATCTTTCAAGAATGCCTGAAACACTGTGAATATAGCAGAACTAGAAACAAGAACGTTACAGGAGCTACGCAACCTGGCCCAGGACCTCGAACTGTCCGGCTACAGTCCCCTCAAAAAACAGGATCTCGTCTACCGACTCCTTCAGACCAGCACCGAGCAACAGGGGAGTATCTTCTGTTCCGGGGTCCTGGAAATTGTTGAGGAGGGCTTCGGCTTTCTCCGCCAGGAACGCTTCCTGCCGGGCGAGATGGATGTCTACGTCTCGCAGTCGCAGATTCGCCGCTTCGGGATGCGCTATGGCGATATGATTACCGGGCAGGTGAGACCGCCAAAGGATAACGAGCGCTACTACGGCCTGTTACGCGTCGAGGCGATCAACGGCACAGACCCGGAAAAGGCGAAACACCGTCCGCACTTCGAGAACCTGACGCCGATCTCGCCGCGAGAGATGTTCAACCTGGAGAACAATCCCGCCAACATCTCCGGTCGCATCGTCAATCTGGTCTCCCCCATTGGACGCGGACAGCGTGGTTTGATCGTCTCTCCTCCTAAAGCCGGCAAAACGATGCTCCTCAAATCCATTGCCAACTCCATCACCGAAAATTACGACGACACACATCTCATGATTGCCCTGATTGGTGAGCGTCCTGAAGAGGTAACCGACATGAAACGCTCGGTCAAGGCCGAGGTGATCAGTTCCACCTTTGACGAGCCGACCGAGGCCCATACCCGCGTCGCCGAAATGGTGCTGGAACGCGCCAAGCGCTTAGTCGAAAGTGGCCGCGATGTGGTAGTGCTGCTCGATAGCATCACACGCCTGAGCCGCGCCTATAATCTGGCCGTTCCCCCGAGTGGTCGTACGCTCTCCGGTGGTCTCGATCCCAGCGCCCTCTTCCCGCCCAAACGCTTCTTTGGTGCCGCCCGTAAGATCGAAGAGGGAGGCAGCCTGACCATCATTGGTACCTGTCTGGTCGATACTGGCAGCCGCATGGATGATGTGATCTACGAAGAGTTTAAAGGCACCGGCAATATGGAGCTGATCCTTAATCGCAAGCTAGCCGAACGCCGCGTCTTCCCGGCCATCGACATCTCGCTCTCCAGCACCCGCCGCGAAGAACTGCTGCTCGACGACAAGACCCTGCGAGCCGTCGTCCTCATGCGTCGCATGTTTGCGGCCCTGGCCGATCAATCCAATAGCCACAACGGCCTGGAGGCGATGGAGGCACTGATGCAGCGCATGTCCAAGACGCGCAACAATCTGGAGTTCCTGGCAACGCTGAAAGATGGCATAGCATAAGCCCATCTGTGGTAGTGGGGAAGGAGGAGCAAGCGCAATCCTTCCCAACCGGAGAACGTGCCAGAAGCATTGGCTACACTGACCACTCAATCGGCGATATGCAGGACGATGCGCCCTAGCCCGTGGCCGCTCTGGCTCTGTTCCTGGGCCTGTGCCGCCTCGCTCAACGGGAACGTCCTCTCAAGTACGACTTTGACCTGTCCCTCCTCGATCAAACGCGCGAAGGTCTGCAAGAGTTCGCTGGAGACGCGTGCCGAGAACGAGGTCACCAGCACGCCTAACGCCTGCGCCTCCTCGACGGAGGGCTGTCCCGCGATGGTGACGAGCGTTCCCCCGCGCTTGACGGCCCGCAACGATGCCAGAAGCGTTGGCACACCTACTGTATCGAACGCCACATCCACATCATGGACCAGCGGCTCAACGTCGTTCTTTGTATAATCGATCACCGTCTCCGCACCCAACGAGCGGACAAAATCGACGTTGGCGGTCGAGGTGGTGGCGATGACGTGCGCTCCCTTCCATCTGGCAAACTGGACCGCGAAGAGGCCAACGCCGCCCGATGCACCCTGAATCAGGATACGCTGCCCCGGCTGCAAGCTACCATTGTCGAAAATCCCCTGCCACGCCGTTGTCGCACCGACGGGAATGGCCGCTGCCTCGTCGAAGCTGAGCTTTTCAGGTTTGAGCGCAAGGGTATTCACGGAGACAGCAGTATACTCTGTGTATGAGCCGTGACTGGACTGGCCAAAAACCGCCTGCCCCTGCTGGAACGTGGTGACGCCGGGACCAACCTCTTCAACGACACCGGCCAGATCGCCTCCAGGAACGTAGGGAAACTGAACTTTGAGGAAATCTTTAAACCAGCCGCGCCGCACTTTCCAATCGGCAGGATTGACGCCAGCCGCGTGGACCCGCACCAGTACCTCACCCTCGTGAGCAGTTGGACGCGGCACCAGTTCCAACTTGAGCTGCTCCGGCCCTCCATATTCATGAACACGAATACTCTGTATGGTCTGTATTGCCATCTTGCTCCTCTTTCTAGAAACACCTCTTCCATTTTGTAAGAAGCTGTACATTTATAAGGTGAAGATACTGCAATCATAGTATAATTTCGTATCGTGTCCTGTCAAGCAGGTGTGCATACTTGCCCATAGGGATAACGCACCTCCATTGAGCGGCTTTGACAATCGCCAGGCTGGTCGGGTATAGTTTTGGTAGGAAGAAAACGTTTGCCGGCCACGGCTATGATTGATAGGAGAGGTTTATGAGTAAGAAGAAAGCATTATTTGTGTGGGGCGGGTGGGAAGGACACGAGCCGAAAAAAGGCGTCGATCTGTTTGCCCCATTTCTAGAACAGCAGGGCTATGAGGTAGAAATCTCGGATACGCTGGATGCCTATCTGGATAAAGAGAAGATGAGCGCGTTGAGTCTGGTGGTTCCGGTCTGGACGATGGGGACGATCACGAAAGAGCAGAGCCAGGGCTTGTTGGAGGCCGTCAAGAGCGGCGTTGGTATCGCGGGCTGGCATGGCTGTATGGCCGATTCGTTCCGCAACGACACCGAATATCAGTTCATGGTCGGAGGTCAGTGGGTGGCCCATCCCGGCAACATCATCGACTATACGGTTCAGGTCACGCGGCCCGACGACCCCATCGTTGAGGGTATCTCCGAGTTTGCCATGCATTCTGAGCAATATTATATGCATATCGACCCCATCGTTGAGGTACTGGCGACCACGACGTTCGGCGGCGAGTACGCGCCCTGGATCGCCGGGAGCGTGGTGCCGGTAGTCTGGAAGAAGCGCTGGGGCGAGGGCAAGGTATTCTATAGCTCGCTTGGTCACGTCGCCAAAGACTTCGATGTCCCCGAAGCACGCACCATCATGCAGCGCGGAATGCTCTGGGCCAGCCGCTAGCTAAAAATAACCCTCAAAAGGGGTCAGATGAGAGCATATATCTCCCTCATCTGACCCTTTCTTTTTATCTCTCAAAATCATTCTGCACCTGATAACCAGCTTTCTATACCTATTTATATGCATCTTTATCAATATAACTTTTTTACACAGGAAAATACTCAAAAATATGCTTGTATTTGAAAAGATCATCTGTTATAGTTGTGCATGAATATTTGTTGATGGGAGGGAAGTGCAAGGCATGGCACAACCACGCAAAAAAGCCTCTAAAGAGAATTCCAAACAAATACCGGAATACGATTGTACATTGAAGGCGCTATTCGGTGAGGAGGCGGCGGAGATTTTGCCGATATTGCTTCCAGGGACACAATTGCTATCCGATCATAACATTGAGATCGACAGATCCCAAATGCGGGCCGATCTCGTGTACAATATACTGTATACAGGTCTCCCACACATTTTGAACATGGAGTTGCAAACCGACGAGGATAAAAAAATGCACCTGCGTCTCCTGCAATACCATGTTCATTTGCTCGAAAAGTACGACAAGCCGGTGCTTTCAGTGGTGCTCTATCCATTTGAGCGCCACATCCCGATCCCGCCCTATATAGAGATGAGCGGGGACAAAGCATTATTAATATATCATTATCAGGCTATCGCGTTATATACATTAGAGGCAGAGAAGTTTCGGCGCGAGGAGACCCATTGCATGTATAGTTTGCTGCCAGCGATGCATGGAGCCAACCCGCAGATGTTGATCCAGACATTGCACGATATGAAGCAGTGCTATCCACGAGAGAAGCTGCGTCACCATCTGGACCGGTTTTGGAAGATGTTGCAGAAATCGATCACTATCCAGCCCGAAGGCAAACGACAAGTAGAGATGGAGATGAAAATGCAATTCGATTGGTTTATCGACACTGTTCCCGAAGTCATCGAGCGCGTTGAACAGGCCGGGTTACAAGGCAAGTTAGAGACGCTTCGCTGGACCATTGTGCAGTCTATTCGGCTGCGCTTCCCTACCCTGATAGACTTCGCTCAGGTGCAGGTCGAGAAGCTCACCACACAGCCTCAACTAGAAAGCCTTGTGCTGGATTTACTACAAGTCTCTGATGAAATCGATGCGTTTCATGTTTTATCTAAGAAGAGGGGATAAGTTTTGGGGTTCGATTGGTTTATCGACACCGTTCCCGAAGTCATCGAGCGCGTTGAGCAAGCGGAGGTGCGCGGGGAATTGCAAGCGCTTCGTCGCACCGTCCTGAAAGCTGTTCAGATACGCTTTCCTATGCTCATGAATTTTGCTCAGATACAAGTCGAAAAGTTTACTGCTCCAGATCATTTAGATAGTCTGGCATTGCATATCATGCTGGCTCCCGATGAAGCTACTGTTATCCACCTGTTAACCGAAAAACGTGGATAAGAGTAACTATGAAGGGCGTTGAAATCCCGTTTGATTGTGCATCACATTCACTGAGCAGGGAGGCACATCATGGCAACACAGCAATCTCATGGCGAAGACTCCTATCGTTGTCGGCTCGATTGGGGATGGGACGGCGTTCGTCGTGCGGCTGCCAGAGGCGATGTCGTAGTGGTTGTCGATACGCTCTCGTTCTCCACGACCGCCGTGACCGCCGTTCAGCATGGCGGCATCATCTATCCCTGCGCCTCTCAGGAACAGGCCGCACGCGTGGCTCAACAGGTGGGTGCCGAACTGGCCGTGATGCGTAAAGAGGTGCCAGCGAAAGGGCGCTTCTCGCTCTCTCCCATCACCTATCTCGCGCTCGAAGCTGGCAGCAGGGTCGCCATCTCATCCCCCAATGGGGCCACCTGCTGCGGCTATGGCGCACAGGCTCCCGTGCTGCTCGTGGGAACGCTCCTCAACGCACAGGCCGTGGCAACAACCCTTTCCAGCCTGCTTGAGCAGAAGCCAGCGCTCAACGCAACGATCATCGCCTGTGGCGAACGCTGGCGCATCCCCAGCGAAGATGGATCGCTCCGTTTTGCCGTCGAAGATTATCTGGGAGCCGGAGCAATTCTTTCCTATCTGCATCACGCAATGACTCCCGAAGCCACCCTGTGTCGCGGCGCGTTCCTACAGGCAAGCAACAATATAGCAACGCTTCTCTGGGATTGTGCGTCAGGCCGCGAACTGCGCGACATCGGGTTTGAAGAGGATGTACGACACGCCGCACGCCTGAACGCCTATGAGACGGTCCCGATTCTACAACAGGACCATCTCATACCGTTCAAAACTGATGCTACAAACCGAGAAGAGTGAGCGCAGGGATGGCGCTTCTGGATAGTGTTTATTGTGGCTTGTATACAGGCGGTCCCCAGGTTGCACCTGGCTCACCATCGTCGTTCAGGTGGGCGATCGTGCTGAACTCTGGATTGAAATCTCAAAAACGTGCCGAGACGCCAGAGGCCACCGCCTGGGAAGTCCCGGTAGATGAAATACTTATTTAGCTCATGAAGCCAGTTGTGAAGGTCATGAAACGGCTGCCTGAGCGCTTTTTGTTCTGGCGCAAATTCGTTGAGCCGGTCGGACTGCTGCTGCAATTGGTTGAGTATGGCAAGTTTTTCCAGCGCCTCAACATCCATCACATACAACAAACCGGTCTCCAGCGCCTGTTCTTTGAGCCGTTGAAAGGTCTCAGTGAGTGGCGTGGTGATTTCTGTGTCGGTCACAGCATGGCCTCCTGCGTGTAACTGCTCGGTATGGTGAGCCGCTTTTGAAAGCGATCGAGTAAGGCGATCATGTCCCTATGCTCGATCGCGCTTTCTGGCGTACATGTAAGCCACTTGCGGTACAGGGTGATGGCCGCACCAATGGCAATGAGTTCGTTCGTGGTGAACGAGACCGTTCGTAATAGTTCAGTGCGTGTGGTTGTTCTCCGCATTGGTTCTCCTTTTCACTTCCACATGTCGTCGTGTGACATTACAAATTCCTTAGAGGTGCCGATAATGGGTTATAGAGCTTATTGTACTCTACAAAGTACACTTTTTCAAGTGTACTTTGTAGAGTACCTGCACATACAGAAAGCGGCAGAGTATACTCGCGGCATGAGAGTACGCTTGAAAGTGAAAGAGCTAGCAGAACAAAAGGGGATAAGTATTCATCGATTGCACTTGCGTACGGAAATAGCTTTGTCCTCTATCAGAAAATTTTACCAAGATCCCTACGCCGACATTAAAATTAGCACCTTACTGCGGATTGCAGAGGTGCTAGACTGCTCTATTTGTGATTTGTTTGAAGAAGAAAAACCCTAACATATAACAGTGAATGTTAAGGGCCGAGACGAATAATACGATCATCGCTGGCGACGGGGTTGCCGCGACCATCGCGATTACTGGTCAAGAGCCAGAGCGAACCATCGGGCGCTTGAGCCACGTGGCGGAGCCGACCAAACTGGCCCTGGAGCAGCGGCTCTCGCTTTTGCAGCGTCCCATCGGCGTTGAGCGTGAGATGCCAGAGCCGCGTCCCACGCAGCGCAGCTACAAACAGCGTCCCCTCCCATTGCGGGATCGCTCCGTTATTGAGAAAGGTTGCGCCGCTGGGAGACGCCTCTGAAGTCGCGAACGTGGTAATGGGGTTGATGAAGCGCTTATCGTTGCCCTTCCCCTCAACAATCGGCCAGCCATAATTGCCACCAGCCTCGATCTTATTGACCTCATCATACGTATTTTGCCCAAACTCGGAGGCGAAAAGCTGTCCACTGGCATCCCAGGTCAGCCCCTGTACATTGCGATGTCCATAGGAATAGACGTAGCTGTTGGGAAAAGGATTGTCCCCAGGGATGCCGCCATCTGGCTTGAGCCGGAGAATCTTGCCAGAAAGCGAGGTGCGATCCTGCGAATTGCCCCGCACAGTCGCGTCGCCCGTTCCGGCATAGAGCATCCCATCCGGGCCAAAGGCGAGCCGTCCGCCGTTGTGGTTGGTACTCACCGGAATGCCGGTCAGAAGAGGCTGAGGCGCTTGCTTGAGATGAAAGCGCACGATCCGGTTATCGTTCTGTGTCGAATAGTAGGCATAGACCCAGCCATCGGTCGCGTAGTTGGGAGACACGGCGATACCAAGCAGGCCGCCCTCGCCGATGCTGCGCGATGGCAGGCGTTGTATCTCCTCAACCTTGCCAGTGCTTGTGATTGCTAATAACCGACCGCTGGCCCGCTCACCAACCATAGCCCGACCATCAGGCAGGAACGCCAGCCCCCAGGGAATCTGCAAGCCCGTTGCCAGCACTTTTGTCTGCACCTCAACGGGCGCTTGCGGCGTGGGAGTCGGCTTGGGCAATACCGGACTTGTAGAGGCAGCGGTCGGCGTCGCGGCGGGTGTTGCCTGGGAAGCTGACGTTCCGGGTGTACTACAAGCGGCACCCACGATCAATACCATCAGCAGAACCACAACGTTCGCGCCTGTACGAAGCCATGTATAGATAAAGCCTGTACGCTTCTGTTTGTTCGCTCGCATAAAGGTTTTCCTCCAGCGTTTCTGGTAAATATGTCAATTAACGTTCGGAAAACGCATTAATAGCTGAATGCCAGCTATTGAACAAGCATAGCATAGAAAGCTGAATATATTCTCAGAAAGCACTCTTAACGATGATGAAACGTTACCGTGTGGTAGCCGCGGGGCGGTGTGGGGGGGGGGGGAGCGTGCGCCACAAGTGGGGAGGAGCGCGACCCCCCAGCCAGAGGGCGCGGAACAGTCCCGCGGCGACGACCAA
>JAICIM010000410.1 GCA_025928885.1 Ktedonobacteraceae bacterium
TCAAATGAATACACTCCCTGTGAAGACAGAAACGTACAAAATAGCGTACAATGAAGGGTAGCGTATCTACGTTGTACCATTTATTCAGGAGTCTTCATAGTGCAATTATCTCGTTTGATGGCTAGTCTACCGCCCTATCATTTTGCCGACGCCAAGAAAAAGATTGCCGATCGTCAGGCTGCGGGGGTTGATGTGATCACGCTTTCAATGGGTGATCCCGACCTGCCCGCGCCTGAAGCCGTCGTGGAGCGCCTCTGTGCTGCGGCACATGATCCCCAGAATCATCGCTACCCTGAGTATCGTGGCATGCGTGCGTTACATGAGGCCATCGCCGCCTGGTTTGAGCGGCGCTTTGACGTGCGCCTCACGCCCGAACAGGATATCCTGCCCCTGCTCGGCTCGAAAGAGGGGCTGGCCTATGCTGCGATGGCGGTGCTCAACCCTGGCGATATCGCCCTCATCCCCGATCCATACTACACCGTCTATGTGACGGGCAGCACCAGCGTTGGCGCTCAACCATATCTGTTGCCGCTCCTGGAAGAGAACGACTTTTTGCCCGATCTTGCCTCGATTCCTGCCGATGTGCTGGCGAAGGCGCGAGTGCTCTGGCTGAACTATCCCAATAACCCCACAACCGGTTTCGCTCCTCGCGCATTTTTTGAGCAGGCGGTTGAGCTTGCACATCGCCATAATCTGGTCATTATTCATGATATGGCCTATGCCGAGGTCTATTTTGACGACGAACGCCCGATGAGCCTCTTACAGATTCCGGGAGCCAGCGAGGTTGCGGTCGAACTGCATTCGTTGAGCAAGACGTATAATATGGCCGGTTTTCGGATGGGCATGCTGGTTGGTAATCCTACGCTGGTGGATGCGGTTGGACGCGTGAAGAGCAACATCGATAGCGGCATTTTCCGGCCCATTCAATATGCAGCCATTGAGGCGTTGAATTTGCCTGTGAGCTGGATCGAGCAGCGCAACGAGGTATATAAACGGCGGCGCGATATTCTCATTGAGGGGTGCAACACCGTTGGCATGTATGCGCGTGCGCCCAAAGCTGGATTATATATCTGGGCGCACGTTCCAGAGCGCTTTACCTCCAAAGAGTTTGCCAACTGGCTGTTTGACAAAACGGGTGTCTATCTGACCGCTGGCAGCAACTTTGGTAAGGCGGGCGAGGGCTACGTGCGTATCGCCATGACTGAGCCTGAAGAGCGTATTCAGACTGCTATCGAGCGGATCAAAACGGTCTTGCAATCCTGATGCTTCGATCTGTGTAACAGCTTTTTTTGTTCTGGCACAACGGAAAATAGGGAATGATGTGCAGCCGCTGACATTGCGGACATCTAGAAAGTTCATGTTTGATGACCAACCTGCGTGAGCTACAGATTTTGTTCGATCAGCGCGTGCCGATGCGCGATGGAATTACCCTCTCTGCCGATGTCTATCTGCCTGTCGGGGAACCTGAGAGCAGCGGTCAGCGGCCCGTGATCCTGACGCGCACGCCATATATGAAGGCCAAAGTTGGTATCTACGAGGCGGCGCGTTATTTCGTCCGTTACGGCTATGTTTTGGTCGCAATGGATGTGCGTGGTCGTGGCGACTCTGAAGGGGTGTTTGTCCCCTATTTCAATGAGGGGCGCGACGGCTACGACGCTATTGAATGGTGTGCTGACCAGCCCTGGTCCAATGGGAACGTTGGCACAATTGGGGCCTCATATGAAGGGCGCATTCAATGGCTCACAGCTGTGTTGCGTCCCCCTCATTTGCAAACGATGATTGTGCTGGTTCCGCCCTCCGATCCGTTTGTGGAGACGCCAACCGGTGTTCCCAGTCCGATGCATCTTTGCTGGCTGCATTATGTCAGCGGGCGCATCAATCAGCCGATGGAACTGGTCGATTGGGCGCAGGTCTATGAGCATCTGCCTCTGGCGACGATGGATCAGCAGGTTGGACGCGCTATCCCGCGCTGGCGTACAGAGATCGAGCATGCGCAACTCGATGATTACTGGCGACCGCTCTGCTATCAGACGCGCTTCGATCAGGTTCAGGTGCCAGTGCTGCATATCTCTGGCTGGTATGACGACGAGCAGATCGGGACGCCGCTCAATTTTGCTGGCATGACCACGCACGGCGGGATAGCTCAGGCCCGCGAAAATCAGCGCCTGCTCATGGGACCGTGGGGTCACGCGGTCAATCGCGATGCGAAGCTGGGTGAGGTTGATTTTGGCGCTCAGGCGATTATCGATCTGCGAGGCGAACAACTGAGCTGGTTTGATCGCTGGCTCAAGCAGATACCGCTCAAAGCCGAGCCACCCGTGCGCATTTTTGTGATGGGCGAAAATGCCTGGCGCGATGAGCAGGAATGGCCGCTCGCTCGTACGCGCTGGACGCATTGTTATCTGCATAGTGCTGGACGGGCGAACAGTCGTTTCGGTGATGGTTCGCTCTCGACCAGCGCTCCCAGCGCTGAAGAGCCACTTGATAGCTATAGTTATGATCCAGCGCAACCGGTGCCATTCATTACTGATCCCACCTCCGCGCAGATCGGCGGTCCCGATGATTACTCTGCTCTTGAGCGCCGCGACGATATACTGGTGTATGTGACGGCTCCCCTGACGCAGGAGGTTGAGGTGACGGGACCGGTGCGGGTCGATCTCTATGCCGCTTCTTCCGCACCCGATACCGATTTTACGGCGATGCTGCTCGATATCTGGCCCAATAGTTTTCGCCAGCGTTTGTGTGATGGGATGGTGCGGGCGCGTTTTCGTGATGGGATGGATCAACCCGCATTAATTGAGCCGGGACGTATTTATCGTTATACGATTAATTGTTGGAATACTGCTCAGCTGTTCCGGGTTGGTCATCGCATCGGGCTGGCAATCTCGTCCAGCGCTTTTCCCAAGTATGATCGCAACCTCAACACGGGCGAGCCATTGGGGCAGACCGCTACAATGGTTGTCGCGGAACAGCGCATCTACCACGATGCTGAGCACCCTTCGGCGGTGATTTTGCCTGTTATCCCTCGCCGTACAACTGGAGATGAGCAGGTCGCTCTCTAAGTGGACTTCTTTGCGGAGTTTGATCGGTCGGTAGTTTCTTTTAAAAGGGTTGCCTATTCGCGATTTCTTATGCTCAATTGCTTACTAATACTGAGGAAGAAGGAGCGTTGTTATGGTCCTGGAGCAAGATACTGATGCAGTGAGGCAGGCTCTCTCGAATGCCTGGAACCTGCAAGTGGGTTGGGAGGTGTGTTCCGATGCCCAGATGGCCCTTAATTATGAATGGTTGGTGACGAACGGCATTGGAGGCTATGCGTCCGGGTCAATCGTTGGGGCAACGACGCGTAGCTATCATGGGCTGCTGGTGGCCGCGCTACGCCCTCCGGTCGAGCGTACGGTGCTGGTGACAAAGATTGATGAAGAAGTGACGATGCCAGGGGGCCGCGTCTTGAAACTGGGCGTCAATGAATATCATGGTGGCGTGATCGATCCCCAGGGCTATAACTTTCTTGAGCAGGTCTGGTTGGAGGGCGATATCCCCTATTTCCGCTATCGCCTGGATGATAACCTCACCTTAGAGAAGCGCATCTGGATGGAGTACGGGCAGAATACAACCTTTGTGCAATATGTCCTGCGCGGCACACTGACCTCCGAAGATGGGCAGGGCGTGCTGTTAACGTTATTGCCGTTCTGCCTCTCCCGCGACTATCATGGCGTGACTCAGGGGTCTCCTGACTGGCATTTTCGTGTGGATGCTCAGGGGAATCGTTGTCGTGTGCAGGCATATGATGGCGCTCCCGTCTACTCGCTGATAGCGCATCCTTCCGCATCCTTCTCCCAGACCGGTTTCTGGTACTGGCATGTCTTGCATCGGCGCGAAAGCGAACGAGGACTCAACGATCAGGAAGATGTCTATCAGCCGGGCGCGTTTCGCGTTGTCATCACGCCGGGGATGCATATGACGCTGGTACTGAGTTCGGAGCAGACGTTACTGGCTGATCTGGGAGGGCCACATCATGAGGATGCGGTGACGCTGGCCCTGTTGCGGCGGCAACGGCGTACAAAGCAGTTGTTGACCGTCGCCGATCATTCCGCTGGCACGTTGCCGGGGCGCGACCCCGTTCTCGCGCGGCTCGTGCTGGCGGCAGATCAGTTTATTGTGGCGCGACCTGATTATAGCAAACAGCGCTCGAACTGGCTCCCACCACGCCTCGCTCCTGATCGCAAGACGATTATTGCTGGTTATCCCTGGTTTACCGATTGGGGGCGCGATACGATGATTGCGCTGCCCGGTCTGCTGCTCTCAACAGGTCGCTATAGCGAGGCGCGTGGCCTGCTCAAAGCCTTTACCACTTTTATGCAGAAGGGCCTGATCCCCAATCATTTTCCTGATCAGGGAGACGTGCCGGAATATAATACCGCTGATGCCACGCTCTGGATGTTTCGCGCCATCGACCTCTATCTCAAGACAACGGGGGATTGGTCGCTCTTAAAAGAACTCTTCCCGACGCTGGAGGACAGCATTCAGTGGCATATACGCGGCACGCTGTATAATATTGGCGCTGATCCGGTTGATGGCCTGTTGCATGCTAGTGCTCCAGGTGTGCAATTAACGTGGATGGATGCGAAGGTTGATGATTGGGTGATAACGCCGCGCCGTGGCAAGCCGGTTGAGATCAATGCACTCTGGTATGCAGCGTTAACGGCGATGGAAGCCTGGGCTGTGCGCCTTTCCATCGATGCCACGCCGTATAGCCAGCTCCGCACGCGCATCCAACAGCATTTCGCCACCCGTTTCTGGTACGACCAGGGCGGCTATCTCTACGATGTCGTGGATGTGGATGGCGTCTCAGGGCAGAATGATGCGTCTCTGCGCCCCAATCAGTTGTTTGCAGCTTCACTTGCCCCCGATCTGCTCACCGATCAGCAGGCGACCAGTATGCTGCATGTGGTAACGGAGCATTTGCTCACTCCATCTGGCCTGCGTTCCCTCAGCCCCACTGATCCGGCCTATCACGACCACTTTAATGGCGATCGTTTGCAGCGTGACAGCGCCTATCATCAGGGAACAGTCTGGCAATGGCTGGTCGGCCCATATATCGATGTGCATTGGCGCGTCTACCATAACCGCGATGCCCTTTTGCCGCTCTTACAGCCCATTGTGCAACAACTCTGGAATAGCTGTATTGGCAGCATCAGCGAGGTGACTGAACCGGAAGCTCCCTACACTCCCGCTGGCTGTTTCGCGCAAGCCTGGAGCGTGAGCGAGTTGTTGCGCTGCTGGTTGATTTAATATGAAATGTCGTAGCCGCGCGACTGTATCGCGCCTGGTGGCCCCTCTGAGCAGGGTGAAGGAGGCGCGATACAGTCGCGCGGCTACGAAGTTGCAGCATCGTCGTCACGGAACCCGGCATCCTGGGATGCACCGCCAAATGTCGTAGCCACGCGACTGTATCGCGCCTGGTGGCAACATTTGAGGAAGGTGAAGGAGGCGCGATACAGTCGCGCGGCTACGAGATCGAGCAGCTATCGTCGTCGCAGAAACCGGCATCCTGGGATGCACTGCTCACCTGAATCAGTGGATGTGCTTCGGTCCAGGCTTGCTCAAGCACATCTTTAAGAACCTCGGCTGGTTGCGCTCCCGATACGCCGTATTTTTCGTCGATGGCAAAGAATGGCACGCCCTGAATGCCCAGCCTTCTGGCTCGCTGGATGTCTGCCCGCACCTCGTTGGCGTAGGCATCGCTGGCAAGCACGCCGCGAACCTCATCCTCATTCAAACCAATCTCTGTGGCAAGTTTGACCAGCGTTTCGGTCTCGCCAAGCGCCAGCCCTTCCGTAAAGTAGGCTTTGAAGAAACGTTCTTCCATTGCGTCCTGAAGCTGATGGGCGGCGGCCAGATGGATCAGGCGGTGAGCATCAAACGAGTTGCCGTAACGTGCATGGTCCATATGATAGTCTAGCCCCTCAGCAGCGGCGAGCGAGCTGACCCGTTGATTGGCGGCTGCCGCTTGCTGTTCGCTCATGCCGTATTTCTGGGCCAGGATTGCATTGACCGTCTTATCGGAGATACGGGGTGCCTGGGGATCAAGCTGATAACTACGCCAGATAACCTCAATTTGATCTCGCTGCTCAAACTGGTCCAGCGCTGTTTCGATACGTCGTTTGCCAATATAACACCAGGGGCAGGCAACATCCGACCAGATCTCAACCTTCATGAAATTCTCGCTTTCTTAACAATAGGGTAAAAATGTGTCAGCATCGAATGGCCGGAAAAACGCATGTACAGCTTTTTCACTTGAGAGGGGCCAACGATGAGGAACAACTATACTATTATTAGTAATAACAATAATGTATGCGTGAGAAATTTCACATCAGAAAAGTGTCGGTTGCGGGGCGGGGGTGGGGGCGGGGGACGGAGACCACGGGGGAGAGACGAAGGGACCCACGCGCCAACCAACCGCAGGATTTTATAAAGAA
>JAICIM010000226.1 GCA_025928885.1 Ktedonobacteraceae bacterium
ATTTTTAAGGCCAATTATTTCTATCCTTTTGGACCAGCATCTTGACAGCAGGCAATCTATCTTTTATTATATAAATATAAATTTATGAAACAAAGCTTTATGTGTTCTACATAATAGCGAAGGATAAACAGCCTGATGAATGATTGGCGTGAACTGAAAAATATGATGAAGGCGTTGGCAGACGTGGCCCGTCTCACCATTGTCTATCATCTGGCACGCCAGCAAGAAGAAGTCACGGTGACACATCTCACAGATATGCTGAGCATCAGCCAGCCGCTTGTCTCCTGGCATCTGCGGAAGTTGCGTCGAGCGGGCCTGATAGAGACGCGACGCGTGGGACGCCAGGTCTATTGCTCCCTGAACCTTCAGCGCTTCCACTATTGTCTGCAACGCCTCGAAGGTCTGGTGGACCCGACCATCTGGGTTGAGGCTCCCCTCGTCGGCGCGGCTCTCATGGAGCCTGATGAAGCGATGGATGTCGCTCTGGAGGACTGACGAGATGCCTGCACGACATGCTGATACCCAGGCGGGATACAGGCAGAAATTGTTTCCCCCACAATGCAACCTTATGCTCCCACATCACTATTCTTCAGGGATGAGACGGGATAGAAAGAGGTTGGAAACAAAAAAGGTTACATGATCCCTTAACATAACGTTATACATGATTTTGCTTCATGCTTACTCGGCTTTAACATGTATATGCTACTGTTTGAGCGGAGGAGAGTTCGATCCTGAGCAACGGAGAGTTGAGAAGGAACCACATGATTAGTACTAAAAGGAACCACAACGATCAAACAATGGAAAAGACAGCATCTCACAAAACTACGCGCCACCCATTAAAACAGATGACTCCACAACAGGCGTTCCATGCAGGAAAACATGGGAAAGCCGATATCCATATGCATAGTACCTATAGTGATGGTTGTGCAACCATTCAACAAATCCTCGATCATGTGCAGAACAATACCGCTCTCGATGTGATTGCAATTACTGATCATGACGTGATCGAGGGTGCTCACCGCGCTCGCGACCTCTGGTCCAAAGGCTCGTATCGCTTCGATTTCATCGTTGGCACAGAGGTAACAACTAAAGAAGGGCATCTGCTCGGCCTCTTTATCGAGAAAAGCGTTCCGTCCGGTTTGAGCATGGAGCGCAGCATCGATCTGATCCATGAGCAGGGCGGCATGGCCGTGATTGCTCACCCGCTGCATCGCCTGTTCCGCCACAGTTGCCAGCGCGAGGTCATGGATCGCATTCACGCCTCGAAAGATGTCTGGTTCGACGGAATCGAGACCTGGAACGCCAGCTTCTGCGGCATCTACGCCAATCGCGTGGCGATGCGCACCAACCGCGACATTTATCACCTGCCCGAACTCGGCAATAGCGATGCCCATGCGCTGAACTCGATTGGTAGCGGGATGACCTGGTTTGAGGGCAAGAACGCCGCCGAACTGCGCAAAATGATCGAAGCCGGTCTGACAGCTCCCGGCGGCAAGTTCTGGGACGCGCAGGATTATGTTCAGTGGATGCGCCATCGCGTCAGCAAAGAGGGTCGTGAGGCTCGTAAAACGCGTCCAGAGGTGCAGGTAGCGTAAGCAGCTTCTAAAGAGACAATGCAAATTGTACGGGCATGATTTATCACGCCCCATTTATCCAGGATTTATCAAGAAAAGATGGGTTGGATGAATTATAGGATAAATGGGGCGTGATAAATCATGCCCGTACAAATCGATCGAGATAATCTGTTCAGGTGGTCGGCATCTTCCCGCTGAAGAGAACGTCAGCATTACTTTTGGGGGGTGGGGAGAATGCGCATACGCATTTCTACTGCCCGATGGTTTTTGTTATACGTAAAGTTCTCTCCTCAAAAATGATAATCATAGCGAACATTTGAGCGAAGATGCAAGGAAAATTACAGACTCTACCAAAAAGAGCTAGTCCAATGGGCCTAAGTGTGATACAATAATGGTATGTTTAGCAGACGCATACAGCAACGAGCCAGGCAACTAGTCGCACTGTTGATTTCACCTCTGGCTCGACTAGGTGTCACGCCCAATATGTTAACGGGGATCGGGCTGCTGCTCAGTGTATTGACAGCGCTGGTAATTGCTCAAGGTTTCCTGTTTGCAGGGGGCTGGTTAGTGCTGTTTGCAGGCATCTTTGATATGTTTGATGGGGCGATGGCTCGCGTCCGAAACGCCGCCACCACCTTTGGGGCTTTCTTAGATTCGACGCTCGACCGCTATTCAGAAAGTATCATCCTGTTCGGATTGCTCTGGTACGTCATGCAGCATCCCGACATGCAAGATTCGCTCTGGCCTGCTGCTCATGAGCAAAATTGGATGATAGGTTTCATTTATGTTGCGGTGGTCGGCTCCCTTATGGTCAGTTATACGAAAGCTCGTGCCGAAGGTCTGGGAATTGAGTGTAAGACCGGACTGCTTGCCCGTCCCGAACGTGTCATCATACTGGCTATTGGACTCTTAACAAACACTGGTATCTGGGCGCTGGCGTTGCTGGCGGTATTCTCAAACGTGACTGCTGTTGAGCGTATGATCGCAGTATGGCGGAAATCACGCCATCTCACTGCTGAGCAAGTGAGTCAGACAAACGAAACGACACAAGTTGCCAGCCCGCCCGATGCCAGATCGGACCATCATCAACTGCCAGAGGCAGCAGGGACGAACGAAGCGCGTGAATCTGACGTTCGCTCCCGCCCCACCGGTGTTCCGCCGTTCAAAGGTGGGAATATCAAACGTGAAGAAACGGCGTAGACATGAACTAGGTTCGGACCGGAGATCGCATCATCGCAGGTAGTATCGCTGGTGAGCACAGTATCAGGGAGAACATCACCAGAGATAGTATCATCAGAGGTATTATCTATTCGTACAAATTAGCGCGGATGTGTGCATGGAAGTGGTATATCCCGTCTGGTTTGGACAGATCATCATAGCGCAGCGTATATTGACTGCCGAAGATTTTGTATGGAGCGGAACCGTTGTGAAGCATATATCCTTTAATCGATGTCTGTGCTTCCGCCCATTTCTATTACATCTATCGGCACAGAGCTGAACATGGCATGGGTAGAGAACGGTTGCCCCTACAATCTTCAGTCGAACACACTCTATGGTGATCCCATTTCCTCTGGTCCGTAGCAACTGAGACTGGAGTTCTTAGTGACAACACAACATACACAACAAGAACATGACGACGTTGATGCAACAGTCGTGCAGCATTCGCCTACCCCCGAAGCCTCGGTCGATCCCATTGCTTCTGAGACCACTACACCGACGGAAGCAGAAGAGCAGGTCAGCACCTCTTCAACTGAGCCTGTCGCTTCAATTTCCGAGGTAACTCCAGAGGCTACCGATGTGACTGCTGCACCACCTTCTACTGAAGAGCCAGTTCAGCGTGCTGAAGCGGCTCCCGTGGAAGAGAGCAAGGACAACCAGGAAGAGCAACCCGCATCTGCCGAGGTTTCAGCGGAAGAGGTGGCAGCAACGCCCGAAGCGCCTGTTGCGGAGGCGGCCCATGTTGAGTTCCCCTATCGGGATGTCCTCTCTTTTACAAAGGAGAGCGAAAACGAGGTTCGGCCTTTTACCGCGTTTATTGAGGAGTTCCGGCTTGCAGAAGAGCAGGCACGCCGCCAGGTTTCTTTGCCGGAAACGCCAATAGAGGTCGCCAATTTGCAGCCCTCCGTGAATGATCTTTCTTCTCCGACCGAGGAGGAAATATCTGCTCCCGCCGCAGAAGGAGTTGTCCTGGCTGAAGAGGAGGTCGCACCTGTTGAGGAGCAACCCGCTCCTGTCGTCGCTGAAGTCTCTGCGCCTGAAGTAGTTGCGGAAGCGATGGAAGCTCTGACGAATGTTCTGGGAGAATTGCCGGTGGTGTCGTTGGAAGAGACGAAAGCCGAAGCGTCAGTAGAAACAAAAGAGGAGCCAGCGGCAGAGGCGAAAGCCGAGCCGGAGACGCCAGTTGCGCCCGTTGTAGAGACTGGCGAACCTCAGTTGCTCTCAGTGCCTGTTGAGCCTGAGAAGGTTGAGGCAACTGGCAGCGAGACACGAGCAGTTGAGAGCAGCGTTCCGACGCCACCAGCGCCAGAACGAGCTGTATCACCGTTGTTGCGTCCCGCTTCGCCGCGTGTGCGCTCTTCTCGTCATGCACGACACCTGCGCGAAGAGCTTGCTGTGGCAGCTCCTATTGAAACGCCAGCGCAACCAACCGAGGGAAAGATGCCCGCCGCGACAAAAGCCGGGCAACCAGCAGCAACCGAATCTGCCCCGACCCCGCTTGTAGAGCAGGTTGGACAGCAGACCGCGCCAGCCGAGCCACCAACTCCGCCACGTCCGGCACGCCGTTATCGCTTTGACCGTCCCGCTACCTCAAATAATGGCACTGCTCCAGCACCATCCGTGCGTGCCGAAGAGAACAAAGAGACGCTGAGTCGCTCTTCTTCTACCGGATCGCCTGCTACCAGCGAGCAGACGGCGGAGCCTGCTACCAAAGCCGCCAATAATAGAGCGGCTCAGACAGAACAATCAGCCAGCAAGCAACAGGAGCTGCCAGTTCAGGAGACTCAGAGTGCTGCCGCGCCTGCCGCACTGGAAACCACCAACCGCCGTCGTAGTCATGACCGTCAGAAAGAGGCTACAGCGGCAACCCCCGCCACCCCTCCTGTCGTTGAACCTGTTAATCCTGTCGTGGAGCCTGCACCTATGCAACTGGAAGAGATTGCCCCTGAAGATTTGCCGCCATTGGAATATGCCGAATTACAAAAGACCACCACACGTCGTCGCCGTCGCCATCGCTCCAGCACTGCTAATGGCAATGGCTCAACAACTGCTGCCTCTCCAGCTGAGACTGAGACGCCAGCTGCTCCAACGCCGCCTGCCTTTCCGCTTGTGGAAGCGCCAGTTGTGCCATCCACTCCGCCGCCTTCTGCACCATCGCAGCCAGCGGCCAGCGCGACGAACAACAGTAGTAACTATTCCATCGTGTCGGGGTATACCGTCAGCCAGATGAATCAGGGCAACGATACAACCGGTCCATTCATGGGACCAGACCCATCGCCAGCGAAGGGCAGTGTAATGTCGCGTGATGGTCGCACCGTGAACCGGGCCGAGGCGCAACGCACGCCGACGCCGCTCTATCCGAGCCGTTCGCATGGCCACGAGGGAGGGGTGACGACCGCTGCGTTCAATCAGCTTACCAATTCGCTGGTTCAGGCGCTGCAAAATCAGACCGATCGCATGGTGGCCGAACTGCGCCGCACGAACGCGGCACCGACCAATGTTTCGGTCTCTCTGCCGCCGTTCCCCTCGACGGAGCGCGTTGGCGTGTTTGTCGATGTTGCTAATTTGCTCTATTCGGCCCGCACACTGCGTATCTCGGTGGATTTCGGCAAGCTGCTGGACTTCTTGCGCGGCAACCGCCGTCTGGTCCGTGCGCATGCCTATTGCCCCACCAGCCCGCAGGCCGGCGACGAGCAGATGTTTTTGCAGGCCGTGAAAGGTCTGGGTTATCGCATCACCACCAAGAACTACAAGACGTTCTCTAGTGGTGCCAAGAAGGCCGATCTGGATCTGGACCTCTGTATGGACGTGGTGCGCCTCGTTGATGGCCGCGCCGTGGACTGCGTTGTCCTGGTCAGCGGCGATAGCGATTTCATGCCCATGCTCGATTACTGCTCCGATCACGGTGTGCGCGTCGAGGTGGCCGCCTTTGATGAGGCTATGTCCGCCACGCTGCGCCAGAGCTGCGACCTGTTCGTCAACCTGTCGATGCTGGAAGAGATTCGCTCATAGCTTCTCTATTCGTAAAAAAGCTGCCCGACCTCGCGAGGTCGGGCAGCTTTTTTGTTAGCTGATCCATTGTGAGAAAACCGTTCTTTTGTTACGTATATAATCGATAGAAGGTGGATGGACGCTAATTGCTCGCTCTCTACTTGCTATGAATGCAGGATCAGGCACGCTATGCTGTGTATTATATTGGTATTAACTGGTATTATGATGATACGGATGTAGTACACGCATACTGTGAACTTTATTTGTCTCTCTTTTTCTCAAGAGAAGAAAGGACTTTTGCATGCGCAAGTCTGGCAACCTGATATGGGTAGCTTCGCTCGTGGCATTATTTGCTCTATTGTTAACCGCTTGTGGCGGTGGTAGCAGCACAGGAGGTTCGACCGGTGGAAGCGGTGGCAGCACCCCTTCGACGAACAAAACGCCGTTGAAGGTGGCGCTGGTCACGGATATCGGTGGCTTGAACGATAACGGCTTCAATCATCTGGCGTATACCGGGTACTCAAAAGCGCAGAAAGAATTTGGCTTTACCTCGCAGATCATTCAGACCCAGAGCCAGAACGATTACATCACCAATCTGACCTCGGCGGCCCGCGCGGCTGATCTGGTGATCGGGGTTGGTTTCTTGATGGCAACGCCAGTTGATCAGGTCGCCAAGCAGTTTACGAACAAAAAGTTCGCGCTGATTGATGCCTGCCCAACTCCGGCTGGCAAGAGTGATTGTGAGACGCTGCCCAATGTCGCTTCCCTCTTCTTTAAAGAGCAGGAGGCTGGCTGTCTCGTCGGTGCTGCCGCTGCTCAGATGGAAGTGGATGGCAAGGCCAAGATCTCGAAGCTGCTCGGCAAAAACACGATCGGTGCCGTTGGCGGTCAATCGATCCCGCCGGTCAACCGCTACATCGCTGGCTACAAGTTCTGTGCCAAGAAAGTCGATCCGAGCATTAACGTTATTGTCAACTATTCGCAGGACTTCACCTCGCCGGCCAAATGTAAAGACCTGGCGTTGAGCCAGATCAACCAGCACCAGGCCGACATCATCTTCCAGGTCGCTGGCGGTTGTGGCGTTGGCGCACTTGATGCAGCGGATCAGAAAGGCGTGTTTGGTATTGGCGTGGATGCTGACCAGAGCTACATCCATACCAGCGTGATTACCAGTGCGCTCAAACGCGTGGATGTGGCCGTGTACGATACGATCAAATCAACAGAGGATGGGCAGTTCAGCAACAATCCTCCAACCTTCGATCTGACTCACGATGGCGTTGGCTATGCACCGTTCAGCAAAGATGTGCCAGCTGACGCGACGGCGAAGGCCAATGATTTCGCCAATCAGATCAAGAGCGGCGCTCTCACCCCTCCTGCCGATATTCCTGCATAACCGTTATAGCTGCATAAGAAAAAAGATGGCTGAAATTTCAGCCATCTTTTTGTACATTAAAGTATGGTAGGGGCGATGGCTTGTCCTCGCCCGGGTTTGCTATACGGCGCTTACTGCCAGGGTCTCGACCCGTTCCACCTTACGCAGAGCGGACTCTTCGCAGGCTTGAATAAAGGCTTTGAAGAGACGCGCCCAGGACGGATACTCGCCATGCAGTTCCTCTGGATGGCACTGAGCGGCCAGCATGAACGTCGGTCCATTCACCTCGATCAGCTCGACAACACCATCTTCGGAGCAACCGCTGACGGTAACGCCTTCGCCGACCTTATTGACGCCCTGATGGTGCAAGCTGTTGGCCGGAATCTGGCTCTCTCCCAGAATTTCAGCCATCCGGCTCCCAGGCTTCACATTAATGGTATGGGCGATGTGATTGCGCGGCAGCTCCCAATTCGGGTGCTTCAAGCTCCCCGGATACAGCTCTTCAAGGTCCTGATAGAGACTTCCTCCCAATGCAACGTTGACTACCTGCATACCACGGCAGATGCCCAGCAGCGGGATATTTTCTTGCAACGCCCAGCGGACCAGTTCCATCTCCATATCATCGAGCTTCGGGTTGGTTCGGCCCAACCGGGGATGAGGCTCCTCCTGGTAATTGCGGGGATCTACATCGATGCCACCTGAGATTAAGAGACCGTCTAAGCGAGGAAGCAATGTGTTTAGCCCATTGAGATCATCCAGAATAGGGATAAGAATAGGCACACCACCAGCACGCTCCACTGCATGCACATATGCTCGGTTGTTGTAGAAGATGGGTCGCTCAGACTCCGCACCAACCCCCGCATGGCAGGGGATTCCAACTAATGGACGCATTACCAGTCACTCCTTCGATTTGCAATAGATTTTTGCTCTTTAATAAGATCAGAAAAGAGAATAAAAAAAAACCGGAACGCTCAACGTATGTTTGTGCGTTCCGCGTTGAGTAATGCACCGCTCAATTGACGAAACGCGTTGTATATACAAACATACCACGTAAAAACCAGCTAAGCTCCAGCCAATACTGGAGCCGCATAAGCAACGAGGCACGTACATTTCTAACGCGTTGTAATTTCACTTGACTGTCCTTGTGTACACATTTTAATGATCATCTGGATACAGATGTTATACATTTATGATACTGCTTCTGTCAAGTTCCAGGACCTTTCGTTCCGCTAATTGCCCTGACCCAGAAGGATCTTCCACCACTCTTGCCAGTAGTCCTGCGTCGCCGCATTATCGCTGTTCCCCCCAGTTTTGGCTCGGGGCGGATTGTTCTGGCCCACGATCAACACGGGATGTTCGCCGGGACGAACATAGTTGAGCTGCTGTCGCGCCTCGCTCTCAATAACCGCTGGATCTTTATAATGATCGACCTGCCGCTTCAGATCTTGATTATGTGCGTTGACCTGCCCATATTGTTGCATGGCCTTTTGTAAGCGTTGCTCCAATTGACTGTTGGACCATGCCTGAGCCAGCGTTGCCACCAGGAAGGCGGCACAGATCAGACCCGTCACCCACATCACTGTATGCGTGAACAGCGATGTTCTACGGGCGCGAGAATGTCCCACCGTCTCTTCCAATCCAATCGCGCTGGTCACATTAGCGGTGCTGTTATCAATCCGCGATGGAAATTGTGGTCTTCTTGGATGATTCCGCACACATGCTCCTTTATTCTAATCCATCCATATATAGCACGTAATAAAAGCGAAATAGGAAACTTTTTCTTTATGGTATCACATGTTCTGAAGCGCCAATGAAGAAAGATAACTTTTCTCGTAGGATTGGTACCTCTATACAAGATATTTTTTCAGCGCTTCCTCTAGCTTCTGCACGCAGAACAGCAGCCACTCCGTCGCCAGCACATGAATCAGCGCATAATAATACAGCCAGGACCAGAACTGATAGAACCAGTAGCGCAACGGAAATTGCTCGTTCAGCTCAACGCGCTGGCAATACGTTTCTAAGAGTTGGAAGCGGTCGCCCCGACTTTTCGTAAGGTTGACCAGATCCAGTTCACGCTCGCCCCAGTGCAGATCTAGCGGATCGATCAGGCCAACAATGCGGCAGGTGTGCGGATCAAACAGCAGGTTATTCAGGCAGAAATCGCCATGCACCAGTACAGCATTGTTGCTACATGCGGCGAAAATACGCGCTCCTGCTGATAACGAACGATCCGCCATACGTAAAATCGCGGTATCGATCGGCGTATCTCCGGGCAACGGGCGTTGCAGATAGGCGTGGACGGCTTGTACGCGCTGCCCATAAAAGTCCCACCAGCACTCATAAAATGAGTTTGTGCCGAGATTGCCATAGCCGTCCGGGTGCCGGACCGCATGCAGTGCCAGTAGCGTCTCGACGATATCATGTGTGACGCGCTGGCGTACTGCCCGGGCCGGATCGCGCAGGCTTTTGCCGGGAACGCCGGGGAGATAGTCCATCACCAGCGCCTCGCAAATAGTCGCTGTGTCTGGCTGGTAATAGTAGACCTGTGGGACCGGCACCGGCGC
>JAICIM010000330.1 GCA_025928885.1 Ktedonobacteraceae bacterium
CGCCGAAAATGATCCAGAAAAAGACTGGCCGCTAACCAGCAGCAAGGTCGCCACCGCCGTTGCCTCCAGCAAGGCGGATGAGGGGATCGTGTTTTGCTGGACCGGCACAGGTGCCTCGATCGCCGCCAACAAAGTACCCGGTATTCGTGCCGCCCTCTGTCACGATGCGGAGACGGCTCAGGGAGCACGCACCTGGAACCACGCCAACGTTCTCGCGCTAAGCCTGCGGGCAACGACGGAGGGCATCGCCAAAGAGATTCTCGACGCCTGGTTTGCCACGCCCTACGCCGATGATGCCTGGAACCAGCAGCAGATGGAGCGCATCAAAGAACTGGAAGAGCGGGCAAACACGCATAAGGATGCTCCGTCAGCATAGGCCGCAACGCCTGTGCGCTCCGCTTCGTACTCTCTAATAGAAGATCTGATCAGGAAAATCCGACCTCTCGGCAACAGGGAGAGAGAGAAGATATAATAAAGCGAAAAATTGCCAGGTTGGAGATTACAGATTGAACGTTTCCCATTCTGTGCAATCCATCCCGTTCTATTAGGAGACGCCATATGCAGCAACAACAACATGCCGACTATGATCTGTTGGCAGTTTTCGCAGAGGAGGCAAAAGCAGATGCAGCCGTTGCCAAACTCCGTAAAGAGGGGTTCAATGAGGAGGAGGTGTATCAGCTCGCATCGGGAACAGTCGGCAAGGGCGAGTTCCGCGATCATCGCTCAAACAACAACCGCAGCGAGTACTTCTTGCAAACGAAACGCAGTGGTCCTAACCCATTGCTGGTGGTCGGCCTGGCGATTATCTTCGGCCTGGTGGTGGGTGGATTGAGCTATCTGGCAGGCTTCGCCTTCCCGAAGGCGCTCACAGAACCGACCACGCTCATTATCGGGGCCATCCTCGGCCTGATCATCGGCGCAATTATTGGCATCGTCCCGATGAGTCGGGTGCGTGGCAATATCGGGCAGAATCTTGCTAAAGAAGGTGCCGCGCCGCCGAAAGAGCGAGGCAACGAGACACGTACCGTGGTCGCCCTCCGCTTTCCCGATACAGACCACCCGGCCAGAAAATCCCGCGCCCGCGCCATTCTGCTCAATAATGGGGGCAGGATCGATAGGAGCGTCGGAAGACGAGAATAGACCAGATGCCTCTCAATGCTGAGAGGCATCTTTTTTGTATCGAAGCAACCAGGCGTAGGATATTTGTTAAGGGACTGGCAAAATAAATAATACTTCGTTACAATAGACTTTGTTGAAAAACTCATTCCTGTCCTAGTTCACTATTCGGAGCATATCAGTGGTGTTTCAAGATCAGTTGGCGCTTCCCCGGTTACAAATCAAACCGGAGAAGGTCATCCGCCAACATACAAAGCTGCTTCCTCCGTATAAAGTCATCCTTTTCGACGATGATGTCAACGAGATGAACTATGTCATCTTCGCCCTTCTGCACTCTGTTAACAATCTCTCGGCACAGGAAGCAGAACATATCATGCTTTCGGCACATCTGACAGGAAGTGCCATTGTTGTGGTTTGCCCGAAAGAGCTGGCCGAGTATTATCAAGAACGCTTGCTCAGTTATGGATTAACGGCAACCATTGAACCAGAGTAAATCAGGACATACTGAGGCGACCCGGGTGGTCGCCTCTCTCTTTTGCGGTTTGATCTTATGCGCGAAAAAACAGATGCAGGAACCGCGCAGGAGAGCGACAGAAGAAAGAACAACACAGGATTGATCGCATCCGTAAATCATAGTGGGGTAATATGATAGTTGCCTGACACAAAGGACGGTTTTGTGTATACAATTCTGCCATTGACGGAAGGAGAACTGGAGAGTAGAATTCAGAGAGATGGAAAGCCTGAAAGACGTTGACGAATACGTTGGTACGACTTAAAGGTATTGATGCTGTTTTATCATACTCCATCAGGAGGAGACAAATCATGGTTCACTTATGGGGTTCCAGAGCCAGGGAAGAAACAGAGATTAGTAAATCTGCCCTTGGAGAGGGAGCCATCGGGGATATCGCTGTTGTCCTATGTGGCGATAAACTGGATGCCAACCTTGTATACCTGGGATGCCAGATGGCAAAAGGTGCCAGACGAAAAGTACACCTCGTTCATGTAATTGAAGTTCCACGCGCACTACCACTCAAAGCTGTCCTAACTCAGGAATCTGATCGTGCTGATAAGTTGCTCAATGCTGCAATGGAGATTGCAGAGAAAGTTGGGTGTGAAGCCGTCGCCGAGGTGGTCCAGGCACGCGATGCCGGTCCCGCTATCGTTGACGAAGCCAAAGATCATCACTGCGCTTTGATCCTGATCGGCCTGGTACGCAATGGAAACAAACCTGTGCAGGAGCTTGGCAAAACCGTCCAGTATGTCCTGGCAAATGCTCCCTGCCGCGTCTGGCTTGTGCAAGATCCCGCGCCACGACCGCAGCACGCGTTGACGCATTAGCTCAGGGGAAACAAAAAAAGAAAATAACATAGACATACATAGCGTTCGCTGTCATGAAGACAACCACCTGTCAAACACATCTGGTTTGTTGAGAGATATGATATTCTCCTCGACCTGAACCTGAATACATATGTTACAATGAAAACGTAATAGTTAGTGACTCTTGCTTTTCTAGCCAGCGTACACGACCACCGTATTCGGGGAGACAGACGAAGATGACAACGAACTCTAATGTAACAAATTCTTCACCTCGTTCTCACAGAGATTACTATACAGCCCTCTATCAGGCTGCGCTCACTATCTCATCCAGCCTTGAACTCGATCAGGTGCTGCAAAGCGTTGTGACGAGTACGACTGAGGCAATGCAGGTGAAAGCGTGTGGCCTACGCCTACTCGACCCAGATACAGGTCAGCTCCGTCTGAGCGCAGTGTATGGTTTGAGTGGCGGTTACCTGGCGAAAGGACCGGTTGATGTCGTCCATAGCGCTATCGATAGCGAGGCGCTACGCGGCTCTCCCGTTTTCATTCCCGACGCCAGGGATGATCCACGCTTTCAGTATAAGGGAGCCGCCAAAGAAGAGGGGATCGTATCTGTACTCTGTGTGCCTCTGGAAGTGCATGGAGAGGCCATTGGCGTGATGCGTGTCTACACCAGCGAGCCAACGACCTTTCACGAGGATGATATCAAGTTTCTCTCGGTGCTTGCCAGCCTTGCCGCGCTGGCCATCGATAACGCACGCCTCTATGAGAGCATCAGAAGTTCTTACAACGGCGTAATGAGCGCTCTCTGGGGAACACACATGAACCCCTAAACGTTCTCTCATGTTCCAGGATTCGTAATTACCTGATGTATCGGGAAGGGAAGCGCCGCTCGTTCGAACGGGTGGCGCTTCCCTTCCCGATACATCAGGTAATTACGAATTTGAAGCGTTTTGATAAATATTTTCTTTAAATACGAGTGTTGGTCAAATATGGCGAAGTGAATGTAGTATACTCTCCTGCCTGCTTGCCGGGTACTGGAAAGAGGCGAGCGGAGAGCGGCTTGTTCAGGCGATGAGCAAGCGTGGCAACATCCAGCAAAAGATGCGCAATAGACTCCGCCGAGCTATCGCCAGGCAAGGGAAGCGCATCCAATCCGGTTCCACAAACCGACGAGTAGAGCAGCAGGCGATGCGCATCTACCCTCCCATCCGCCCAGCGCTGCCCCAGCACCACATCCTCTAAAACCGGCAACATCAAACCACAGTACCCACAGGTGGGCAGATCGCTACTTTTCAATGCCGCCGTAATAGCAGCCGCCACCGCAAGCGTGCCGGCACTTCCCAGCTGCCCATAGCCGCATAGCTCCAGCGCCGCGACGATGCTATCTTCACCCAGCGGCGCTGGCGACACATCGATGCCACCAAAAGCGAGGCTAGATTCGCGGGCAACCTGCTGCCCCAGTTCAACAAGCGGCGCGGCCTGCTGTTGTAAGGCTGCTCGTATCCATTGCGTCACCTGTCTCAGATCTTGTGGGCGCTTCCCATCCGCATCATGCGTCCGCAACGCCTCGGTGACGATTCCCGCGCCCTGAACGCCAATCGAGAAGCTGGAGGGACCGGCATGATACGCCGCAGGAAAGAAGGGGGAGCCGGGCGGCATACAGGCCAGCATCGCAAAGCGGAAATTGCCGAAGCCTTCTTCGGTCTCTGCCGCCAGACGTTGCATGATCCGTGCGATTGGGAGAGCCGCCTCCGCTCTGACGCCATGCTCGGGCGTTGCAAGCTGCACGGTTGCGTTCAAAGCGGGGGATGGCCCCACAAGATCTGCAAGACAATCCAGGCGCTCCAGCTCAAACGCGGGATCGGCTGCTACTACCGTTCCCAACGAACAGAAACTCATCTGGACATCATCGAGCACCTTCTGCAATTCTCGTGTATAGTGGCCGAGGGCAGCTGCCGGCCAATCTGCCAGATCATTAAAAAGAGGGCGCGTCGAGATGCGCACCGTCTGAATCTCGTAGCCCGCCTCTTGATAGCGTGTGCTTGCTCGCGACAGCGCCTCTTGCGCCCTCCTGATGGTGCTTGCTGAAAGAGGGTGCGGCTCGGACAGACCGAGCGTGATCGTGCGTACTGGTGGCGTTGTTGGCATAATTATTCTACCTCATTTCTCTGTTGACGCTGCATTGCATACAACTCTATTGTACCCATTCGATAATACACTTTTCACTACCACCATGCATCAGCCATAGTGCGCCAGATCAGCTATGCCTCCCCCTCATCTTGACGAAAATGTGTTCTTCTCGTACACTTTCTCCAACAGCGTAAAAATGGGGAGATGTGTGACTATGGCAATTCACGATGTCTATCGAACCGATGAAGCCCAACAGGATTGCTTTCTCTGTGCATTGGATCGGCACCCGTGCCACACCCCACGGTTAGAGGGCCGCTTCATCGCCGCTCGTGAAGGCACGCTCGATGGAGAACGCATTGCCAGTGTCATCCTCAATACTGGCACAGAGCGTGTAGAAGTGCTGCTCGATCACCAGTATTATCAGAAGTTGATACGCGAACTCGCTACCTTGAGCGGCCTCAAGCCCTCACCGCATCCCCAGTTGCGCATCTACCATCTCCCTACTGCACCCGGTATCGTCGAGTATAAAGGCCGCACGCGCCAACGCTACAAAGGGAACAAGTATACGCTGATGGTACTGGAACCCGATATTCTGCTGAACATTACCGATCTCAATCAGGCGGCGTACTGTTCGCGCCAGCATCTGTTGCAGCGGCTCAGTCCATCGAAGACCTCAGCGGCCACCATTCGCGGCAATCTCATTCACCACTGCTTCAAAGAGCTGCTCAAAGAGCACGATCGCGGAAAATTTGGCGAACAGACAACCGATGGAGAGCAAGAGACGCCGCTAGAGGCGCTCCAACGCCACCTGGAAGAGGCGCTGCGCATCCACAGCATCGATATGGCCCTGGCAAACGTTGCCGCCGACACGATGCGCTCTGAGGTGGCGCAACACCTCGCCAGCCTCGCTTACTGGTACGAAACCGAGCGCACGACGCTCTGGGACATGCCAACAGCTTACGTTGATTCACCCGATGACGAGGGCAATCAGGTGCGGGCAGAAACCTTTCTGCTGGCCCCTGAAATTGGTCTGCGCGGACGCCTCGATCTCTTCTGGCGACAGGCAGGCAGGCAGCGCTTGCTCGAACTCAAAACTGGCAAAGCAGATGGCGATCTCCCCAAAACGGAGCATCGCTGGCAGGTCAACGGCTATCAGGCGCTGCTCACGGTGCGGCGCGATGCCCGCATGAAAAAAGCGCTGGCAACGCTGCTCTATAGCGGCACGCCCGGCAAGGCGCAGGCGATAGGCATTCCCTTCGCCATTCGCGAACTCCAACGCGTCAATGAGACGCGCAACATCCTGATTCTCAGCCATATCACGGGCCAACCGCCAGCTCCTCCTGGCCCTTCGCGCTGCACCCGCTGCTCACTCCTGGCCACCTGCCAGCACGTCTCATCGCTGCTATCATGGCAGCCTCCAGAACCCGACATCGCCACCACGGAACCGGCAAGCAACGGCGAAACTGTTGCGGTCACGCCTCGCGCCCTTCGCGCCTTCGATACAGAGGAAGATCGCCAGTTCTTCGCCGAATATTATCAGCAGTTGCAAGAAGAGGGGAAGGCAGGCGAAGCGCAGCAGGCTCTGCTCTGGAAAAGAGCGGTGTCCGAGCGCATCGAAGCTGGCACTGCCATTCAGGGTCTGGAACCAGTGAACTTACCAGCGATCGAGAAAGATGGCTGGGCGCAAACATTTCGTTGTAGCAATGCTTCAGAGCTACGAGAAGGCGACGAGATCCTGCTGAGCAACGGCGATCCCATTACCGGCGAGGTCGTTACCGGCACACTGCTCAAGGTCAGTTCAGAGGCTGTGACGGTCTGGACGCGCGAAAAGATTGCCCATCCCAACCTGATCGATCGCTACGACAACGATCTTGTCCATATACGGACGCAGCAAAACCTTCTGCGCTGGTGGCTCCAGGTAGAGCCACATCTGCATGACCTGGTGGCACACAAAGTGCGACCACGCTTCATCGAGCAACACCTGCCGGGACGTATAGACTTCAATCGCGAACAAAATCTGGCCGTTGAACGCGCCATCCAGATGCAAGACTACCTGCTCATTCACGGTCCCCCGGGAACAGGCAAAACCAGCGTGATTGCGGAGATCGTCAAACAACTGACCGCCCGGGGCCAGCGCGTCCTCCTGGCCGCCTTTACCAATCAGGCCGTCGATAATATGCTCAAGCGGCTCGACCGTGAGGGCTTTCACCACTACGTCCGTCTGGGACACGAGCGCAGCGTTGAAGAAAGCATTCAGCCACATCTGTTAAAAACGCTGGTAGGAGAGACGCCAGAGCCAGAACAGGTACGCGAACTGCTGCGCAACAGTGCGGTTGTGGCTTCAACCACCGCCACATGGTCATCCGACAAGTATACGCCGCCGTCAGCTGCTGGAAATGATGAGGTTGAAGAAGATACGGGCCTCCTGTTCGATGTGGCGATTATCGATGAGGCGGGACAGCTCACCGTTCCGGCCATCCTGGGTGCGCTGCGCTTCGTACGCCGCTTTATCCTGGTCGGCGACGAGCAACAACTCCCGCCGCTCGTCCTGAGCAAAGCAACTGAGCAGAAAACGGAAGAGCCAGCGCACTGGAAACTCAGCGCTTCGCTCTTCAGCATCCTCAAGCGCTACGACGAGGAGTATTTGCAGACACACCCGATGGCCATGAGCGCCTGCGTTCCTCTGCGCACCCAGTATCGCATGAATCAATGGATCTCAAACTTCTCTTCGACCATTTTTTATAACCGGCAACTGGTCGCGCACAAATCGATCGCGCACCGCTATCTGACATTCCCACGATCAGCACAGCACAAAAACAGGGACGACTATACCATCTTAGATAAGATACTTGATCCGTCGCGTCCCCTTGTGTTTGTCGATGTCGGGGCAGAAGCACAATTGGTAAGCGATACAGAACCCAAAACGAGCAATGCGGAGGCAAGGACGGTCCGAGCCATCGTGGGCGAGCTGCTGGCGCGGGGGATTGCGGAACAGGATATCGGCATTATCGCGCCATATCGCGCTCAGGTGGCCAATATACGGCGTTATCTGCTCAATAGCGCTCCCGAAGAGAGATGGCATGGTCTCGCCTCAAATTCGCCTCTCAGCGTCGATACGGTGGATCGTTTCCAGGGAGGAGAGCGCATGGTGATTATCATGTCGTTTGCCACCAACAGCGAACCAGCCATCGAGAGCCAGCGACGCGAATTCCTGGTCAACCCCAACCGCCTCAACGTCGCCCTGACACGCGCCCAACGCAAACTGATCCTGGTTGGCAGCCTGTCGGCCCTCAAACCCCTATCCATCTTCGATCGGCTGATCACCTACTGCCACAGCATGAAGACTATTATCTCTTATTCAAC
>JAICIM010000513.1 GCA_025928885.1 Ktedonobacteraceae bacterium
ATCCCTGGGACACACTTCTGCCTCATCGCGCTTGCTGGGGAAGGGAAACGGGGTACGACAACACAGGCCCAACCCATCCTCCCTGCCGCACGCGTACGAGAGCACTACGCAAAACGGCGTACTTTATTGTAGCATGTAGACCCGACAAGAACCAAACGCGAACCTGGCCCTATGTATGTGTAGATGATACACAAATTTATCACCAGGGCGTAACCTTTCGGCCCCGGACGTTCCTATGCTTATTCCTATCACTATTTCTTTTTATTATATTTAAAACCAATAATTCCATTTTTCTCTCTAAATATACTTATTTATGAGAATTTACATGTAGTGATTTTTCAAGTATACTCGACGCATCGACATATTGGTTTTGTGGAAAGAGGTATCAAGCATTGTCTTCAGCAGCTAATACACAGTCCTACGATGGCTCGATCAAGACCATCTTTAGAAACGATGCGGTGAACATCCTACCCCACCTGCTCCCCGGAGCAATCTGGCAAGAGACGCTGGATATCGAGGTCTTGCACTCACCTATGCGCGTGGATCGGGTGTATCGCGTTTTATACAAAGGCAAGACCTACATTCTGCATCTAGAGTTCCAGGCCAGCACCGATCCTAAGATGGCCCATCGCCTTTTGATCTATCACGCCAATGTCTGGAACGATCACAAGCATCCAGTTATCACCATCGTTATCTATCTCTTCAAGAGCAGCGTGCCAACATCGCCGTTGCAGGAGTTTGGCGAAGACGACGAAGAGATCCTGACCTTCCATTTCAAAGTAATGACGCTATGGACAGAGGATGCGAATTACTATATGAAACACAAGCTCATAAGTGTCTATCCTCTATTGCCAGCAATGAAGCGTACGGATACGGCGATACTCTTGAAAGCGATAGACGAGATGGTAGAATACTATCAGGGTGATGAGACTGAACTGAGCCAACAACTCCTGTGGTTCAAAATCTTTTTAGCGCGAACAGACACCATACCCGAGGAGGAGAAAAAGAAAGTGGAAGAGCGATTAGACGTTTTTGAACAGCTTTTGGAAGAAAGCAGTTTTGCACAAAGGCAAAGAGCTATCGGTGAAGCCAGAGGTGAGGCAAAAGGAGAAGCAAAAACTCTACGAAAAATGCTGGTCAAAATTGTGACCGCTCGATATCCAGCGCTTACAGAACTAGCTCAAGAGTATGCAAACCATACTCAACAAATCGAGAAGTTAGATGAGCTTATTACCACTCTCTCTAGTGGTCTCGATGAGGGAAGAGTTCGCTTTCTCCTGAGCAGATCAAAGTCATCTTAATGTCCTAATAACGTTAAAAGACTACCATTCTAAGGAGCAGTGCAAAGTGGAAGAGCCGGTTGACGTTTTTGAACAGCTTTTGGAAGAAAGTAGCTTTGTACAAAAGCAGAGGGCTATTGGGAAAGCTGAAGGTAAAGCAGAGGGTGAGCTTCTGATGCTACGAAAAGTACTGGTAAAGATTGTGGCCGCTCGATATCCTGCACTTACAGAACTGGCTCAAGAACGTGCGCTTCATATTAAACAACCAGATGTTCTTTATGAGCTTATTAACATGCTTCTCATCGGCCTCAATGAAAAGAGCATTTATGCCATCCTAAGTAATCCACCAACAAGGTTATCTAAACACGCTTAACAAAAAGAGAGATGGCAGAGTATCAAACCGTACCACCTCTCTTTTTTATAGAGCAAACATCTAGCTTTTTACGCTTACACTGACCTCTCCATCCGTAAGCACCGGCGCGGACTCCTGGGCGCTCTTCTTCCAGGGCCAGCCGAGTTGCATACAGAGGTAGCTGAGGATGCAGAAGAGGGCCGCGATAAAGGTTGTGTGCAACAGGCCCGCCAGCATCTGTCCGGCGGTGAAAATGATGATCATTCCGCTTATCCCCTGCAACACAACCATCGCAAAGGCCCAGATGCTTCCGCGCACTATGTCCTGCCGCTGGCGATAGCGCCGAATCGCCACGATCATAAACCAGAGCACCAGCAACCCGATAGACTCAGCCGCATAACGATGGAGCAACTGTATACCCGCATACGAGAAGAAGCTGGGCAGGAACGTCGAACCACATCCAGGATACTGGAAGCCACAACCAAGCGTCGAATTGGTGTGGCGCACCAGCGCACCGCTATAGACGACCAGATAGGTATACGCCGCCAGTCCCCAGCCTGCAAGCTGCAAACCTCTGCTCACCGGCGCTACCTCTGCGGGAGACTGAGAGGCAGGCTGCTCTTTCTTGTGCTGGAAAAGATGGACCGCCAACAGGATCACGCTGGCAAATGAGATCAGGGAGAAGCCGAAATGCATGGAAAGTATCCAGCTTTCCATAAACGTTCCCTCAAAGACCACCGTGAGAGCACCAAGCCCGCCCTGAAGCACCACAAAAAACAGGCTCATTGCGCTGAGAAAGCGGGCGCGTTTATCCTGCTTGTAAAGCCACCAGCAAATAATGGTCAGGGCCAGAATCAAAAATCCATCCAGGCCAGACGCGGTACGGTGGCTGAACTCGTACAGGGTATGGATGGACAGGATGTGCGGTATAATCTCGCCGTGACAGAACGGCCAGGTATTGCCACATCCCTGTCCCGAATCGGTAGCCGTCACTAGCGCACCCAGGATCACCATAATGTACGCACCGACGGACGTGATGATAGCAAATATCCTGATCAAACGATGAATATTCATACAGATCTCCCCAGAGTTGGTACAGGCAGATCCGCCCGAGAGGCCGCTTCAGAAATAACCGGGCAGCCAATGACAGCGGTGAAGCAATGACAATCGGCTCGTCGCGACGGATCACTTTAATGACCTATTATATATAGCACGCATTGGCAGAGAGGGCAAGCGCGGACCTGATCAATCAGGCTGCAAAAATTTACATCTACATGCTATACTAGCTGTATCCCGGCTCTACTGGTAGCACAGAACGAGACCAGAGAAAGCCGTTATTTCGCACAGAAGAAAGGAGGGCTATTTACTTCTTTCATCATACCTACGAATGAAGTTCTTGTATCTCTGTCACCAATGGTTAACCCTGTTGATGCTCTTCCAGCAACTGGTCCCAATGTATGGATGCATATCGACCGGGAAAGAGCATGTAACGATGTTGTTCCTTCAGCACAGGAGGACCCATTATGACCTGGACTCAGACGTATACGCCTCTTTTTGGCAACCTCTTTCTCTCTGCCCTGGTCGCCGCGCTCCCGATCATTGTTTTGCTCGGCCTGCTCGGTATCTTCCACGTTCGCGCACACTGGGCGGCGCTGGCAGGATTGGCAACGGCCCTGCTGATTGCGCTCCTCATTTTCGGTATGCCGCTCCCCTACGCCATCTCTGCCACCATCAACGGTGCCGCTTATGGACTCTTCCCAATTGGCTGGATTATTCTTGGCGCAATCTTCGTCTATGATATCACCGTCCAGACCGGCAAATTTGAGGTCGTCAAGCAATCAATCGCCGAACTTTCCAGCGACCGACGCATTCAATTGCTGCTGATCGGCTTCAGCTTTGGCGCGTTTATCGAAGGGGCGGCTGGCTTTGGCACACCAGTTGCGGTCTCAGCTGCCATGCTGATCGGGCTGGGATTTCGACCGCTCGCTGCCGCTGGCCTGGCCCTGATCGGCAATACGGCTCCCGTCGCCTTTGGTGCGCTTGGTACCCCGTTGATTACCCTGGCACAAATTACCGGCCTGCCGCTGGACAAGCTCAGCGCAATGGTTGGCCGTCAGTTGCCGTTCTTCTCGCTGCTGATCCCGTTCTGGCTGATCTGGGCAATGGCGGGACGCAAAGCGATGCAAGAGGTCTGGCCCGCCTGTCTGGTCACGGGCCTCAGTTTCGCCATCACCCAATTCCTGGTCAGCAACTATTTCGGCCCAACCCTGGTTGATATCCTGGGCGCACTCGTCTCAATTGGATGTCTGGTCCTCTTCTTGCGCTTCTGGCAACCCAGAACAATCTGGCGCTTCCCCGAAGATGAAGAGCGCGAGTCCGCCACAACAGCGACTCCTGAGACAACACCCGATGCAACCGGAACAGGCACGCCGGGCGCGATGCCAGCCGCCGCAATGGTTCGCCCCACCTTCGATCAGAGCGACATTGAGGCTTCGGTGAGCAGCGGTGGCGCAGTGAGCATTGCTCCCGACACCAGAAACAGTTCGGCCTTCATCGCCTGGTTGCCGTGGATTATCCTGGCCGTTATCCTCTTCCTCTGGGGCCTTACGCCGGTCAAGAACATTCTCAACGGCATCTCAAACGTCAATATCGTTGTGCCTTATCTCGATAAAGTTATATTGCGTGCTCCTCCAGTGGTACCAAAAGCGACGCCAGAGGCAGCCATCTTTGCCTTTAACTGGCTCTCGGCTACCGGAACCGGCCTGCTCATTACCGGCATCATCTCTGGCTTTGTGCTTGGCCTGACGCCGCTGGAACTGGTCAAGACCTTCTGGGGAACGTTAACACGATTGCGCTTCTCGCTATTGACGATCGCAGCGATGCTGGCGATTGGCTACACGACACGCTATGGCGGACTGGATGCGACGATGGGGCTGGCCTTTGCCAGTACGGGACTGCTCTTCCCCTTCTTCTCGCCGTTCCTGGGCTGGATTGGCGTGGCACTGACCGGGAGCGACACCTCCTCCAACGTCCTGTTTGGCAGTTTACAGAAAATCACGGCCCAGCAGTTACATCTCTCACCCATCCTCTCAGCAGCCTCCAACAGTTCAGGAGGCGTTATGGGCAAGATGCTGGATGCCCAGAGCATCGTCGTAGCTGGTGTTGCAACGGGACAGGAGGGCCACGAAGGCGATATCCTGCGCTACGTCTTCTTCCACAGCCTCGCGCTGGTTACGCTAGTTGGCCTGCTTGTGGCCTTGCAAGCCTATGTATTCCCGGGTATGATTCCGTAGGTCGTCTCGACAAGGGTGGGAGAACTGCTCTCCTGCCCTTGTTCCCGCGTATCCTCAATAATGCGCAACTATGAGGAATGGAAATCCACCTATTAGTTGTTGTAATAGGCAGAATATAACCCCAAAGTACCATCCTTCGTACTTGAAAGAGAGCCACCTCAATCGTTAATAGTTATTTGATATAGGTAGTCAAAAGATCATGTCCTCTCTTGCACAGTTCCGTGATATAATGGGCCTGATCGTTCGTTTCATGAGCAACTATGCCTATTTTACCG
>JAICIM010000360.1 GCA_025928885.1 Ktedonobacteraceae bacterium
GACGCAAATTTTAAAGACCGCTGATGGTGGCCTGCATTGGAAAGATGTCACGCCATCTGCTTCGCCGATCACCTCACAGCCAGTGGGCCGCTTTGTGGATGCAAACCACGCCTGGGTGGTAAACGCGCAGGAGAACGCCAATACCGTCACCATTCGCCGTACAATTGATGGTGGGCAGAACTGGCAGGCTACGACTATTAGCTCAATCGGCCCGAACGTGATTGATCCACCGCATTTTGTCAACATGCAAGAGGGATGGTTGCAGGTTGTTGGCAGTCCCGGAGCCGGGAATGAACAGGCTGAGATCTGGCATAGCACTGATGGCGGTCTGCACTGGGGCCTCATCTATACCACCGCTCACCCGGGCAAATACCTGACCAACGAAGGCTTTAAATCAGGCATTTCTTTTAAAGACGCGCTCAACGGTTGGACTACGCTGAGCAGTGATACCGGCAACTCGCTCAACTCAGGTCTGTATGTGACGCACGATGGCGGCAAATCCTGGATGAGAGAGGCCATTCCTGAGCCGAAAAACATCGATAGCATCGGCACGACGCCACCGGTAATCTTCGGCAATACCGCTATCCTGCCAGCATACATCTCCAGGGCTGGTCAACAGCAGCTGTTGCTCTACGTTTCGCACGATGGCGGAGAGTCCTGGGCGCCCACCACTCCGGTTACGCTCCAGGCCGATAACGTCTATGTCATCGACCCCTCGCACATCTGGGCAACTGAAGTGCAAACGGGCCAGTTCTTCTATACCAGTGATGGTGGCAAGACCTGGCAACACTCTGCGAGTGGCCCGGGCAAGATTGTGGCGTTGAGCTTTACTGACCCTACCAATGGTTGGGCCGTCACCGAATCATCATTGCTGCATACGGCAAATGGTGGTTCCTCCTGGACCGTCATCAATTATTCCATTCAATAGTGTGTGAGTTACGCAAAAAAAAGCTCGTTTCATGCGAGACGAGCTTTTTTTGCGTAACTTTATAATTGTGCGATTACGAAATTTATGAGAGATAGCTTCAATACAAAAATTCAGGTGGCTATATATCGAACTCGGCCAGCAGGGGCAAATGGTCGCTGGCGTCTTTGCCTGTGATGTTCTCTCCAGCTGTATGCACCTCGCAAAGAGTAAGGTGGGGGGCCAGTTCCGGGCTGGCAAACATATAATCGATGCGAGTTCCCGGAGTGGAAGAGGGATAGGTATAGCCGAGTTGGTCAGGGTGGAGATGGCGGAAACTGTCGGTATAGCCGGCATACAGCAGGAGATCGATCCCGCCCTGTGCGTAGCGATACCCCACCATATCCAGCAGCATCGTGCCGGGAGGTCCGCTCAGGAGCGCTTTAATCAGTGTCAATATGATGCGTCCGCGCAGGGTACGGGTGATGCGCTTGTGGGAGGAGGCGCGTAAATAGAACTGATAACGGAGAATCGTGCTGGCGGAAAATTTATCGCCAGGGGCCAGAGAATTGAAATCTCCCATAACCAGGTGGGGGGTGCCTTGTCGGGGTTGCATAATGTTGAGCAGCTCCTGGACCTCGCCGCGTCGCTTGAGATTGCTCGCCGTTCCCCTGTACATGCTGGCGGTCAGGTGTATCACAAAAACGGTGACAGGCTGCCCGCTTTTTGTCTCTAAGCGGACCTCCAGTACGTGCCGTCGTGTAAAGGTAGTATGGGGGCGCGTATGAACAAAGGTTTCCAGAATGGGGAGACGACTCAAGACGGCCACATTCCAGTCGTTGAAGCGTGTGCCTCGTCCGCTCAAAGCAAAGTGCATCCCCGTACGTTTCGCCAATTCCTCCACTACATCCGCGTTGGTTGCCTCGACCAGCCCGACCACATCGGGCTGAGCCGCACGAATCATCTTCTCCAGCGCATCGACGCGAGGTGTGCCGCCCATAAGAATATTATATGAAAGAACGCGCATTATCGCTTACGATCCTTTCCAAAGACCTCATTATTGATTGTATATTACATAGGTATTGTAAAACATTTTGTACGAGTGCGCGTCCTCTTGCAGCGTTGTTTTGAATGACCAAAAGGTGAACAATTCGATCGGTCATGCGACAAAAAACGGGCAACCCAAAGATGGTCGTGCCTGTCATACATCCCCCGGTCCTGTACCTATTCGGGTTGCCCTTTAAATGAACGGTAGCAGAAGCCGTAATTGGGAAAATATCGCTATAGACATTTCTCTCCAACACATGCTATAACAACGCATGGAGTATAACATACCACTACTTTTTGAACAACTTTTAGAATCCTTCTTGAGAATAAGTCATGTTTGTCTTTAGACTCGTTTTGTAGTACTCTACAACAGAACGCTGCCGTTTGGAATTTGTTGTGTGAGGAGCTTTATCACAATGAACATCGAAGTCTATGAATTGAACTTCTCATTGGACCAGCCAGCCTATGCTGCCCAGCGTATTCTTGAGAAATTGCAACAAAGGCTCACACAGGCAAAGACGCATACAGGGAGGCAGTTGTTTCAGATACCTCATCATGTCTTACTGGTGGATAGTCATAGGGACCGTGTACGCTACTTTGTCTCGTTGTTAAGTGGGGCGGGTTATCAGTATATGGTGACTGCAACAACTGTTGAGGCTTTTACTCTTATTCTACAAGGAAATTGTGCGCCATTTGCCTTGATTATAGGACAGGAGGATGCAAAACAACGATTCTTTCTCAATCGTCTTTTTCAACGTATGGAGCAACAGTATGATTGGGATCTGCTGTTGATTCGCCTGCAAACGCAGCCGGTGAGAAATGCGCTCCCCAGATCTCATACGCTGCTCCCGATTAATGAGGATGGAACTCCTCCCGCTCTGCCATCTGTGACCCCACCTCCGATGACCAGCATGAGCGGACTACCCGCATTCCCGCCACCCAATCCACAGCGACCGGATGGAGCCTCGTTCTCTGGCATTACTTTCCCGCCGCCGTCTTCGCCAACTTCCGCTCCCATCACTCCTTTGCCGCCGGTTGTCCAAACGACCGGGCCAATTCCGTTTGAGCGAATACCCTTTCAATCATCACCCGCTCTCCCCATACCAGAAGCGTCGCCGGCGATGCGCCGCCCGGTTGAGAAGACGGCCCCGAATATTCCGCTGGAAGGGCAGGATATTGGTCGCTACCGCGTTGTGGCCCGGATTGGCACCCCACAGACAAGCAATACATATCGCGCCTATGATCGTCTCCGCGAGAAGGAGGTGGCGCTCAAAGCACTGCATGCTGATACGATCCCGTATCATTTGTTGGAAGGAGCAACGGAGGATGTGAACCTGTTCCAGCAAGAGGCCAGACTGACGGAGGATCTGGATCATCCCCATCTTCTGCGTGTCCTGAATAGCGGTCGCTCTTATATCAGCGGGGCGTCGTTCATCTATAAAACAATGTTGCTGTGTTCTGGTGGCTCGCTGGCTCAATGGTTGCGTGAGCATGGCGCTCGCAACATCTTCACACCTCAGGAGGTGTTGCCCTTGATCTGGCAGCTGGCCGACGCATTACAGTATCTACATGATCATGGCCTTGTGTATCAAAATTTCAAGTTTTCAAATATATTGATTAAGAATGAAGTTGATGATCTACGAGACCTGCAAGTTGTTCTGAGCGATATTCCAGTCGTGCAAAACAAGGCATATATTCCCAAAAGTTCCGACATCTATGCGTATGTTGCTCCTGAGCGTTGGGCGGGAACGGTGCTGCCAGCTTCGGACCAGTATGCGCTTGCAGCAATCACTTATGAACTGCTCGTTGGGCGTCCCCCGTTCCAGGGAAGTTCGGAGCATACCATGCGGTTGTTGCACACCACAATGCAGGCCCAGCCGCCGCGCATGCATAATCCAGCATTGCTCCCGGTGGTGAATGATATCCTGTTACATGCGCTGTCGAAAAAGCCGGAGAGCCGCTTTGCATCTGTTGCAGCTTTTGCGCAGGTCTTTCGGAGTTACTTTGGGCAGTGAACATGGGGGAGAGTTTTTTCAAGACGGAGAAACCTTCTATGGGTATGTACATCTTTCAGCGTACATAGGCCCATAGAAGTAGTGGCGGTCCTTCTCCGTTTAGCCGCTCAAGTCTGTTATCAACATCTTGACAACGTTGTCCGTGTTTATCTGGTGAATCTTGCTACCAGCGCTTCCGCATAATCGCCCACGACTGGGATCTTCACCTTGACGCCACGAGATGCCTGGAACATCAGGAAGAGCCAGGCGGCCAGTGCTACTACCGTAACGACAGTGCTAACCAGACCCAGAATTGGAGCCAGAAGCACGCCGAGGAGAGGGATATGGCTAAGAGCGCTGATAATGATCTGGAGAATGCTGACGCTACCAAAGAATAGGAATGATTGCGCGGCACTAAAGCGTACGAAGCTGTTTTTTCGCTCCATGACCAGAAAGATCAGCCCACTGACCCATCCCAGAGCGTAGCTAAAAATGGCTGCCTTGTTGGGCGCCATCTTCATGGTAGATGCGCTACTAGAAGAAGCAGATGTTCTCTGTCTGCGCGTGGCGCTCTCCGGTGGCTGGTAAAACGTCTGTTCTTGCTGTTGTTGTTGCTGCTGGCCGGAGCTGGATTGTTGCTGATCGTACCCCGCATAGGTTCCCTGTCCTGAGTGGTCGGCGTATGGATCATTTGGATCATAAGGCTGTTGAGCTGAAGACGACGCTTGATAGCCGCCGTAGCCACCACCATACGAGTTGCTCTGGTCAGGGTTTTGACCTTCATTCGAATTTATACTCATGCCTGGTCCTCTTTCTTGCGAAAAGACATCTCACCTTTTTAATACGCCGCATCCTCTGAAAGGTTGAATGCTTTGCCAATAAGAAAGAATGAGAGCGAGTTTTACTTTTTGAGAGGATGGGTGCAGGCTGTCTTACGCCATTATGCTGGCATAACTATAACATATTCCACGTGATTCCAACAGACTGTTTGCTGCTGATACCAGAAATACCGGGAAAAAGAATCTCGAACAAAGAGTTACCTCGAAACGTACTACTGTATGATTGCCATAGATTTGATGTGGATGAGAATTTTGCGTCTAATCAACTGTGATTGCTGCGCATCTTTTTCTGAACCAGACTTTCAGCGCCGTTGCACACTTTGTGCTGAAAAGGAGCAAATGATATGTCTCTTGGACCAGATCCTGAAAATAGCTTTAGAACTCCAGTGCCACCGCCGCCACCGCCTTATGGCATGCCTGTTGATGTCGAGCCGGCCACACCCCTGCCGTTATCGGAAGCGATTCGTCAGCTGCCGGACCAGTATGTTCGCGTTATCACCAGGCCCGGCGCGGCCACTTTCGCTCAAGAGCAGGGCAAGGCATCCTGGGATATCGTCTGGGTGCAACTTGCGCTCTTTACCGTTATCAGCGTCATTATTAGCTTTGTTATCTTCAATGTGACCATGTTTGCTTACCCTGGGATGAGCAACCTTCCGCCCCAGAGCATGCAGATGATGCGGAGCTTTTCTGGCGCTTTCCCGCTGAGCTACATCGTCCTGACCCCGCTGAGCTTTTTTATTGGAACGGGCATCTATCACCTGATCGCGAAAGCCTTTGGTGGGCGAGGAACCTTCCTGGCATATTGTTACAGCTACACATTGTTCTACGTGCCGCTGGGAATCATTTCACTTGTGCTGAGCATGATCCCTTTCGCCAACTACCTGGGCTTTGCTGTCGGCATTTATGAACTTGTCCTCCTGATCTTTATGACGATGGCTGTGCATCGCCTGAGCGGAGGCAAAGCAACGCTGGCCGTCCTCATCTTGCCGATTGCGCTCATTGTGCTTGCCTGTGTGCTGGTTGCTGTTGCCGTTGGTTTCGCGATGAGTATGCACCACTAAGCGCATTGAGTGTGTGGGGATCTTCCCCGTTCGTAGTTGCGCGACTTTATCGCGCTCGTCCCGCCCCGCAAGCCGACCCAGCGCGATAATTGGTGCATCCGGCAAATAAGACAAGCCATCGCCCCTCCCATATTCGGTCTCGCCCGGAAGGTTTTACCAATTTGGAGGAAAAGGTTAGAACAGGCTCTGTTGTCTGAGGGGATGTTGCCCATCCAGCAAAATGTAGGGAGCGGCTTTTTCGGGCGTGCGGATATGCAGGCGGCGCAGGTGGGAGAGTTCGGTGATGCGCCCCCGTCGTCGTGCCTGCAAAATAGCGTCGGCTGCATTTGTACCAATGCCAGGGATGCGGAGCAACTGTGTTCGTGTCGCTGTCATGATCTCTACCGGTGAGTGGCGGAGATGTTGCTCGGCCCATGCCTGTTTGGGGTCGATCTGCGTGGGCAGGTTGCCGCTGGCTAAAAAGGCGAGATCCTCGACGTTCCAGCCATAGTCGCGCAGGAGAAAGCTGGCTTGATAGAGGCGGTGTTCGCGCAGTGGATCGGTGGCGGTGAGATTCTCAAACGGTGTTTGCACGATGGGCGAGAAGCCCGAATAATAGGCGCGGCTCAGCCCCATCTCGCGGTACAATCGTTGGCTGAGTGAGAGCAGTTCCAGATCGGTATCGCCAACCGCGCCGACGACAAATTGTGTGACGGTGTGGGCAAGCCGTTGCTCTGGATGCTGCTTGCGAATATCCTCGGCCCATTGCAGCATAGTGAGCAGTTCGCGGGTAAACTCTTTTTTGGGGGCCAACTCGTTCAGGCGTTCCTGCGTGGGCGCTTCCAGATTGACGGAGACCCGATCGGCCAGTTGCATTGCACGATAGAGTTGATCATACTCAATGCCAGGCAGCACTTTGAGATGCACATAACCTCGATAGTGATAGCGCTGGCGCACCAGTTCGACGGCATCGATAATCTTATCCTGCATGGTGACGCTCCCCTTGATGATGCCAGACGAGAGAAACAGGCCATCCACCTGCCCCGCGCGTTGTAACGTATCGAAGCCGCCCGCCAGTTCATCGGGAGTGAACGTGATGCGCTTCATCTTGCTGCGCCCCGCTCGAAATGGGCAATAGAAACAATTACGTTCGCAAGCAGTTGTTAAAAGTGTCTTGAGTATGGGCCGCCTGCCTGTTGGGGTTGCGACGTTGGTGATGCACTCTCCCAGGCTGTGCGATTGATAGGGAGCACGCCTCCGCTCGGCGAGTGGTTGGTCGCCAGCTGGTTCATATTGCGTCGCCTCGCCCACCTGGGCCAATCTGGTGATGGTATCTGGCTTGATGAAGGTTTGCATACCGCTATTATATAGAACGTATGTTTGATATGTCAAGCGGTTGCGCGGGATGTCGTAGTCGCGCGACTGTATCGCGCTTGTGTATTGGGTACTGAGATCGTGAGCAAAAAAGAGTCCTTAGCTCGTGAACACGTGTTTGCGAGGGGAAAAACGCCGTCCTTTCTGACCCCTGGTGAGTGTGTCA
>JAICIM010000510.1 GCA_025928885.1 Ktedonobacteraceae bacterium
TTCAGCGGGCAATATGAAGCGAACCTGGGTCAGCTATGGCCGCCCGCGTAACTTGCTCAATCCGCTCCAGGGCGAGGGCAGAGAGTTCTTGCGCGAAGCGGTTCAGGTCAAGAACATCTGGGTGCCTTATGGCGAATAGATAGCAAGAGGAGATAATAAATGGGTTATAGCGATTTGATGCATCAAATCGCTATAACCCATTTATTATCTCCTCTTATTTTCCTACGACCGAGCGCAGTTGTGTCACGACATCCTCCAATTGGGCGGCGGCATCGGTGGCGGAGGTGGCACCGCCGACGAGCTGTTCGGTCACCTGTGTCGCGACCTTGAGGGCCGTCGAGAGCTTCTCGTTGCTGGCGTGTTGATACTGCGAGGCATTTTCGATGTAACGAGCGGAGGAGACGATGCGCTCCAATGCTTGATGGACCTGACTGATCTCAGCATAGCTCCAGCGTTGTGAGAGGGTGATGCCCATCTCCGTGAGTTCGTGGGCCGCGATCCGAATTGCATCGGTGTAATACTGGATCGATTGCAGGCCGACCTGCGACGAATCGACCACCCACATCTGCTCAGAGGCCGCATCTCGCTGCATGGTTGCCAGCGTGCTCATCGCCTCGCTGTTCTCGCGCACATAGTTGACGGAGGCCAGGATGGGTCGCGAGATGTTGCGTCCAACGATCAAACCAATCAGCGCCGTGAGCAGCGCCATTGCCACCGCGACGAGGATCATCACCTGCTGCTGCTGATCGGCGATGGCTGTAACCGTGCTGACCGGGCTGAGGACCAGATATTTCCAGGGAACCGTCGCGGTCGCGTGCTGTACTACCTGAAAGTTCTCGCTCTGACCGGCGGGTTGATCTTGAAATGTGGTCAGCGTGGTATTGGTATCCATCTGACGCGCCAGTTCGGGATCGGAGAGCACAGGGACGGGAGTCGTGCTGCTGCCAAAGCGGGCGGTCCGCTGAATAAGCTGTTGCGTTTCCTGGGGCAGATCGGTAATGGCCTGGAAGCGACGGGTGGGATCGGTATCGGCGATACGGATGCCATCTTCGTCGAGGATGAATGCATAGCTGCCGGCCCCGTTGCTGCCCTGATCGGTATCAACGACGTTCCAGATGTAATCGAGGTTCAACGTTGCGCGAATAAAGCCGAGGTGCGTGGGTGCCTGTTTCGTTCCGCCCATTGAGGGGGGCGTAAAGATGGGCGAGTAGATGTCAACGGAAGCCTTCTGCGTCGCTGGCGTGTAATAGACCGCTGAGATAAATGCATCGCCGTTTTTCAGCGACAACACCTTCGCCAGATAATCGGGCGGGATCAGGTACTGGCCGTGTGATTTGGGCGGCACGTTTTGCGGATAATAGAGGCGAGTCTGCCCCTTTGGATCGAACAGTTGCCAGCTGGAATAGTTTTTGTCGCGAAAGATACCGGCCACCAGTGCGTAACTGGCGTGGAGGGCAAGATCCTGATAGAAGGCGGAGGCTGGAGCAGGGGGAGCCGCCAGAAATTGCTGGACCGAGGTGATCTGAGCCAGCGTTTCACTATCCAGCTTGCGCTCGTTGAGATACGTATCAATCAATTGCACGCGCGTCTTCGCATCGCTTTGCATCGCCGTATTGGCCTGATTGATCAGCGCCGGGCGGGATTGATATTCGCTAAAGCCCACCATAATGAGCAGTGGCAGAATGGCGGCCAGCACGAGGCCGAGTGAGACGCGAATGGCGAGTGAAAGTTGCCGTCGTCTACGAGTACGTCGTGATGATGTAAATGCCTGTTGATCACGTTGCAGTAATGTTAATTCTTCTACTGACATTATGCTTGTTCCCTATATATGCCGCTACTATTGCGAAATGACACCAATACACTCTAAATCGTATAAAAGGCGCTGAATCTCTTCCGGGGAGCGGCCCGTCAGACGTACCAGTTCGAGCGCTGTGCGCTGCCCATCGATGAGCAGGAACAGGCGTCGATGTGAGCGAGAAAGCCTTGTTTGTTCCAGTAAAATGAACGCTTCCTCGGCCTGTTTGGTACGAAAGGGTCGGGGCGGCCCGCTGCTAGCATGATCGGAGGAGAGATACCCGGCAGTCTCAATAGGGGATGATGTATTTGTATGTATCTCTTTTAAGGGCGCGGTGCTGCGGTTGGAGGCGTGGGGCTGCGCAGGGATGGGGCCGGTCGGGCGGTCGCTTCCTGAAGGAGTAAAGAGGAAACGACAGAGGCCCCAGGAGCAGAGGACATTGACAGCAATCTGTCCATCGACATCCCCGATATGGGCATGAGTAATCTGGCCGTAGACAAAGGTGACCTCGCCGAATTCCAGAGTGGCCTCATGACCGCGCTCAACTGTTAAGACGCCTGTTTTGCGCCCAAGCTGAATCACTTGTATAACATTGTTGAGATTATCGGTTGTCGTACCTCGTCGTTGTGACATGGACATCTGTGTTCGCCTCACGAAGAAGGATGGTGTAACGGAAATGTTGGTGTGTGCGCTCTTCTTGAACGTGTCGTGCTATGCGGTGAATAATGGGCAATATCAGCATAACACATTCAGCAAGGGATAAACAAAATATTTAATTTTCTCCCCTATTCTCCTATAATAACCGCTTGAGAAGGTACTTTTGGGGGGGAATTAGCAGCAATTTCGAGCGGCGAGGAGAAAGGAAGAGCATGGCGGACTGGCTATGGGCCGGGATGCGTGCGATAATAGGGAGAACTTGTACTGTTTGGGTCATATGGAGTAGCACGAGGTCGATGTTCTACGATAGCACTGGTGCGGAAGAGGGTGGCAAGGACATACCGCTAGCCTTCTTGAAGAAGTTTCACCTGCATGTTATACTGCATGAGCGCGTCTAGAATATCTAAGTATCTGGAAGCAGGGAGCTACCGTCGATGGAGTCTCGCAAGCTCTCTCAACCCTTTAGCTCACAGAGGGAAATGAGAGGACAGGGTGACAGCACAGCGCAACCGCAGCAGCTTTCAATTAATGAGCTGGCTCAACGTTGCTCAGAAGAGACCAATAAATTTCTCAAGCAGAACACCTCAAATGATCGTTACTGCCTGGAAATGTTTCGCCGCGCCATCATCAATCGCGATGATGATGCGTGGGCAAGTATCTATCAACAATATGCGCCACTGGTGCTGACCTGGGTTACGCAACATCAGAGCGCGGCTCCATTATTGGGACAGGATGGGAGTGGTCCGCTGGTCAACGCAGCATTTGCCAAGTTTTCTCAGGCGCTAACCCCTGCCAAAATGGAGAATTTTGACTCGTTAGCGGCAGTATTGAAATATCTGAAAATGTGTGTGCATAGTGTAGTTGCCGATGAAGTGCGTACGCGTCAGGCTCGCCAATATGAGGAAGCGTTAGATGCTATCGAGCATGAGCCAGCCAGCGCCGATCCCGCCGAGGATGTGATCGCGAATATCGCCGCCGAGGGCTTGTGGCAGGTGATTCTCGAAGAGCTGAATGGAGAAGATGAGCGTGTGTTGATCTATCTTGCCTATGTGCAGGGGATGAAGCCGAGCGAAATTAGTAGCCGACAACGCCAGTTTTTTCCAACCGTCGATGATGTTTATCGTATAAAAAGAAACGTCCTGGAACGCTTGCGCCGCAACAGGCGCTTGCAAGCGCTATTCAAACATTATCATCTCTAACTGAGAGAACGAATTAAACGACATTCGCGGGATACAGGCACGAAAATGCCAGATGACCCCGTTTATTCTGGTGGAGAAAGCAAAGTAGCCGTGTTCTGACAGCCAGTATTGGGGAGAGACTGGTCATGTACTGGAGATGTCGTCCTGGCGTAATTGCATGCATATCTTTTGGTAATTTGAGGAAACCGCTCATGCAGTGTAGTGAACCTGGTGCTATTCGTAATGAAGAATTACTCGCCTATCTCGCAGGCGAATATGTACGGCCCGGCGTCGTACAGCATCTTGCACGCTGCCAATCCTGTACCGCGCAACTGGCGGACTATCGCAATATAGAATATAAACTGCTTAGTAAGCTCTATCGGTGGGATTGTCCGTCAAATGATGTTCTAGGCGAGTATCAGTTGAAATTGCTCGATCAGGAGCAGGCAGGTGCAGTCAGGAAGCACCTGGAACGATGTGTACTGTGTAAGACGGAACTGGCTACGCTCACAGAATTTCTTGCCAATGATCCGCTTCTGGCAGAGAACGTGCCGGTCACAGCCGTCCCGGCGATTGCACGCAACAACCATCATACCGGTACGGATGCTCAGCAGTTGCTCGATCAATTGCGCGGGCGGGCCGAGGCAGGTGTGCGGCGCATTATCGCCGCGTTGCTGCCACCACAGCCGCGTCTGGCGTTTGGGGTGCGCGGAGCTGAATCAACGGTGCCGGGAGCTATCTGGCCGCGTCTCTACGCCGCCGAGGGGTTGACGATCTCGCTGCAGATCGAGCGCGGCTCCGGCAGGCAGAATGAGCTGCAACTGATCGGGTTGGTGACGCGTAAAGGAAGTGCGCTGGGATCGCTTGAGGGGACACCTGTGCGTTTGCTGACTTCCGCCAGCGTCGTCTCCACGCAACAGATCGATGACCTGGGCAATTTTGTCTTTGCTCCCATCGCGCCTGCAACATACGAACTGGAATTGCAGTTGCCCGAGGGTATCGTCGTGATCGATCAATTGCCGATTATTGCTCAAGAATAATATGACCCCCCAGGATCTCGTCAGTACTCTACTGGAAGCGAACGGAGAACGTGGGCGACAATTGCTGCAAACGCACGTCCCCGTTTTCAGTCAGGTCGCGATTGATAAGCTTGTCGATCTCCTCAAGAACGAGGCGGATCACAGCTGGAATACCGATGCCCAGCAATCGTTTACCCTCTCTGGTTATTTGATCTTCATCGGCGACCTCACCCATAATAAGTTCTACCACGCACTCGGTTTAATGGCGCGTGGCGATGCGCTGCGGCGTATGGATTGCGATCAGGAGTCACTGCCCTTTCTCGATGCAGCTGGCGAAGAGTTTCTGGCGCTGGGCGATGAGGTCGGCTGGGCTAGAACCCGCATCGGTCGTATTAGCGCCTGTTTGCAGTTGAATCGCACGACGGAGGCGCTGCGGGATGCGGCGGCGGCGCGTGAGATTTTTATACGCCACGACAAGTTGCAGCGGGCCGGCCAGATGGATGCTAGCGCCGCTATTGTCCATTTTGAGCGCGGAGAGTACGATGCCGCGCTGCGCCTCTTCGATCGCGCCATCGAGACCTATCAA
>JAICIM010000301.1 GCA_025928885.1 Ktedonobacteraceae bacterium
TTTGGTGCCTTGAAACAGCATGTACTCAAACAGGTGCGCCAGCCCCTCTTTGTCCTCCGGCTCGTGAACGACGGCAGCATCGAGTTGCAGGCCAAAGGAACTCGAGCTAAGGCTGGGCATATACTGCCCAATCATCTCAATACCGTTAGGCAATTGATGGTAGAAATAGTTCGGCGGTAGGCTCTGTTGATCACTCATCTATAACATTTTCCTTTCTAACAGGAATGAGACGCATATGGGAAACATCGTCAGTATATCACAATGCCGTCTCCTGGCGTTTCCAGCAAAAGGTATCGACATTGCCGCACCATTGCACACGTTATGATGGAAGCTTTCCTGCCAGAACAACGAAGGGGCGAGTCACCGCGATCTGCTCGTCGAGCCGCTTCACCGCTGCTGTGGTGTGCCAGGGTTCCAGCTGCGCACGCAAACCTATGACGCGCTGGAACACACGCGAAGATTTCAGCTCAGCAATCAACATGAGCGATTGGGCAGCACAACGACATGCCTCTTCAATCTCTTGTTGCAACACATAGGAGGTCGCGAGATCGACAAGCACGATAGCTTTGTGACGCAAACGGTGCGGCTCCATGATCTTCAAACTCTCGTTGAGGGCCGCCTGAGCATGCTGCGGCTGCTTGAGGTGCAGGGCGCAAACGCCTTTGTAGCCGAGCAGCGTCGAGTAGTTGAAGCGCGGAAGGGGAACCTCTGCTGGCTGAGCTACCGCGAGGAACCGTTCGCTGCGATCGAGCGCCTTACGACACGCCGTTTCATCGTACACATTGGCCAGCGCTTCCGCCTCAACAGCTGAGAGCCAGGCACGCAACATCATTGGCGCATTATGAGCAGTCAATAGATGAGCCTGTTGCAAGAAAGGAAGGGCGCTTCGTGCATTGGCCTCATAAATGGGCAGGAAGCTCTTGCGTCCCAACGCCACGGCACGCATGACATCATCTTGAGCAACCTCTGCCGCCGCAATTGCTACATTGTAGTATTGCTCCGCCTGCTCATTCTCTTTCAAATCAAAGAGGATCTCGCCAGCAACCTGGGCAAATTCACTCGCCACCACTGCCAGCCGTGTCCGTTTCGCTTGTGGTGGTGCGCTCTCCAACAGGTCGGTAACCACCTCCAACTGCCGTTGCGTATGTTGCAGCAGATTGCGCGAGAAGGAGCCTAAAACGTTGGGGAGAACGCGCCAGCAATCGCGAGTCGATGTCTCTACCTGAAGTAAGGTCTCCTCGTCAATAGGTGATGAGGATGCCAGCGCTCTCGTGAGCCGTTCCCAGAGCGGTGAAACAGGGATTTCAGGAGACATCGAGATCTGGGCAGGCGATGAAGGCGCAGTCATCACTGTACTGGCAAGGCCCAGCACCTGCAAAAAATTCCGCCGAGATTTATCCATATGCTGGCCCTCTAGTTCTTGCACTGCCAGGACAATCCCTTGCGCAATTGCTTCGGATAGCCCGGGCATCTGCTCAAAAGGTACGTGATTGCCGCAGGATAACGATTGTTTTTCGGGGGTCTCATCTACAACCAGACCAAGCTCTTCCGAGCGCATACCAAAATACTCACAGAGGAGGCGTCTTGATTCAGCATTGATGGGCTTGTTGTGTTCGGCTCGTAAAATTGTCTGCGCTCCTACTCCTACCTCTTCCGCCAGACGCTTCTGGGTCAGATTGAAGCGGTCGCGCAATACGCGAAGGGGGTGAACAGGTTTTCCGCTCATATTTTCCTCTTTACCACGTTGTTCCCGTTAGTAGCTGAATAGACAAAGTTTCACAAAGATTCCCCATTGAAAATTACAAACACACATCATTGTGTATCTTCATGTTGTAATATTATTATAAGCAGCTTTATATATACAATGCAACTAGGAAGAATGGATAACTCTATCAATTCTTATGTAACAGATATAGCCTTACAGGTTTGAAAAATCGTTCGATCTGGAGAGGATTGATTGATGTATATCGATTGACATAGCAAACGGCATATTGTACACTTGATCTAGTTTTTTTGAGGGAAAACAGAACCGGATGGGGGCAACCAGCGATGAGAACGCAATCACGAGACACGCATCCCGAAGCCGAGCGCGTGCTGATCGACCTGATCCGCAAAGCGCCTATCGCAAAGCGCTTTGGGCTGGTACGATCCATGACCGCGTTTGCAACCCGATTGAATCAACAAAATATCCAACAATTGTATCCACAACTGGCAAAAGAAGAGATTGCTACTACATTTGTCCAGGATCACTACAATAGAGCGCTGGCATATAATATTCGTCCCATACTTAAGCAGAGACAAACAGCGTTTACTGCTGATCTCCTTGATGCTCTTTTATCTATCATAACGATTTTTGATGTGCTGAACGTTCGCTACTACGTCAAAGGAGCAGTCGCTCTTTCGTTGTATGGAATGCAACGGGCAACATTCGACATAGATTTCGTTGCACATTTAGAACCGGGGCTTTTTGATAGTGTGATCTCATTGCTCAAAGCAGTCTGTTATGTTGACGAGGAGGCCATAAAAAATGCTATTGAGAAGAAAACAGGCTTTGAAGCAATTCATCTCGACTCTCTGTTGAAAATCAACATCTCACTCGCTCAAAGTACTACTCAGGAAAAGATGATAGAAAGCAGGCTTCTGAAACATATAATTGCGGCAAACTATCCAGCCATAAATGTTGCTTCGCCTGAAGATATCATCATCACTCAATTTCAAGAATATAAAGCAAATGGAGAGGTCACTGATGACCAATGGAACGATATCCTCGGCGTTTTTAAAATACAGGGAGAAACCATTGATTCTACCTATCTAGGCTATTGGACGAGTGAGCTTGACCTTGCTCATCTTTTAAAAAACGCCTACTTTGATGCTGGCCTCACAAACAGCTAGCCTTACATCGAAAACAACAAAATAATTAAGCGGAAGTTGGAAGGGACATATTTTTTATGGGTAGCTTCATCACAGATGTTGTATAGGCAATATCTTTATTAATAGAAGTCTTAGAGTATCTTGAGATTAATTATTATATAGGCGGTTCTACTGCCAGTACAGCTTACGGCATATCTCGACCTACTCAAGATGCCGATATAGTTGCGGACATACGTAACCAGCACGTTATGTTATTGGTCAAGCTCCTGGAGTCAACATACTACATCGATGCGCAAATGATACGAGACGCTATTCGCAACCGCTCCTCATTCAACCTCATCTACCTCGATGCCATGTTCAAGATCGATGTCTTTATCCCCAAATCACGGCCATACGCACAACAGGAATTGCGCAAGACAAGACTGATAAGTCTTGAAGAAGGAACGCGTCCTTTTTATCTTTCTTCACCGGAGGATACCATTCTCAATAAACTTGACTGGTACAAAATGGGAGGTTGCACTTCTAAGCGCCAGTGGGAAGATATCTTAGGCGTATTGCATCGACAAAATCAAGCACTCGACTTTGTTTATCTACGCCATTGGGCAATCAATTTGCGCGTTGCCGATCTTTTAGAGAAAGTGTTGAGTGAAGTTGAAGGGTGAGCATAACAATCTGTATGCCCACCCATATATGAACTACGCTTTCCCCTGCTTCTCCTGCGCCTCCTCGATCAAGCTCACCAGATATTGGAGCTTTTTGATAGAGTGTTGTACGTTGCGTTTGTTGCGCTCGTAACCATCGGGGGCCAGTTGTTGGAACCAGATGCGAATCTCCTCTTCAGAGATATCGTACCACTTGGCATCGGCTTGCAGGCGCAGATAGACGCGCATCTGCGGGTCCTGTTTCTTGCGAGGCGCTTTCTGCGTACCCGCCTCGCCCGCACTCTCCTGCTCGTCGGCGGCGATAGCCTCGGCCACCTCCGAAGCCGGGTGCAGTTCTTGATAGAGCGCCTCGACATCAGCCGTGCGGAAAAAGACATCGCGTCCGGCTCCTCGCCGCGTTTTAATGCGTCCCTCTTGCACCCAGTTGTCTAGCGTGAGACGGTCTATACCGAGACGCCGGGCCGTTTCGCCTGCATCCATAAAAGCGAAACGTCCACCTCCTCCGGGTTTGTTGATCATGCTCTTCCCTCCTGCCGCTCTTGAATCGTAATACCAAAACCATCGGGATCATGCAAAACCGCCAGCATATTGCCCGTCACCTGCTTTTGTGGCGGCAGCGAGAAGCGAGCGCCCCTGGCCTGCAAATCTCCATAGACTGCCTGGATATTTTCCACCACAAAGGCCAGTTGCGAGACACCTGCTGGCGGCCTCCCACCCAGCTCTGGCAAGCGCTCTTCGCTCCCACGATGCAGCGCCAGCTTTATCGATCCCGTCTCAAACTCGCTCCATCCGGGCGTTGTAAACTTGAGCGGCAGCCCCAATATATCGCGATAAAACGCGACCGAACGCTGCATATCGCTCACATAGACGACAATATAGTCAGGTTTCTGCAATTGTATCGACATGGCTAGAGCTTCTCCCTTAAGCACATTCATCATCTTTACTCTTCATCAATTATAGCGCAGGGCCGCACCAACCGGCATCTAACGCAACAGCTTGGAAGCGGTGATACAATATTCGAGTATCCAAACAAATAAAATAACGGCGTATGCTTGCCATACAACCGACCAGTTTCTTGTGGAAAGGGAGGCAAAAGGTATGTGTGATCTGATTACATGGCCCTGGCCGCGCCAACTGCTCTCGCTCCCATTCGCTATACGACTCGGCCTCTGCCTGCTGTGCTTCCCTGTTTGTATGGCAATCTATTTCTGGCCCTCGTTGCCAACGGCAGGCAATGGAGTCGTTCTGACGCTCTCAATGGGGCTGGCCTCGTGGCTATTCACCAAATGGGGAGCCTGTTGCAACTTCTTTGGCTATATCACCATCGCGATACTCTATCATCTTCTATTTCTACATGGAGCCGCCTGGACGCCCCGGGACATCTACTCGACGCTGCTGATCACCTGCGTGCTCTTTCTTGAGGGAAGCGCCCTGGTTTCTTTGCGCCATCTGCACGATGAGGAGGAGGCGGCGCGACAAAAAGCGGAACAGGGCGAAGCGCAGATGCGTATCGCCAGCGAACAACAGCGGCAACTCAACCAGCTCAAGAACCAGTTTATTTTAAATGTGAACCATGAACTACGCACCCCGCTCACCGCTATTTATGGCTATCTCGAACTGCTTCATTACTGCATCCAGGAAAACGGATCGCTGAACAGGACCAGACACGGTGGATTTCTTGAGAAGGCGCTGAACAATTGCGAGCAGTTGCGCCTGCTGGTGAGCAATGTGCTGGATACAATGGCTATCGGCAACGATACGGGCCAACTCAAACTGGAACCAACGCCGTTGCTACAAACGATCTGCGAGGCGCTGGCGGGTTTTCGCGATGTCGAACACACGGCGCGGGTCCATATTAACTGCCCTGAAGCGCTCAACGTCCAGGCCAACGCCCAATGCCTGCGCCACATCCTGTATAATCTCTTCTCAAACGCCTTCAAATATACCTCTGCAGATACATTGATTACGGTCGGGGCAGAAGCAGATCATGACGAAGCTGTGCGTGTCTGGATACAGGATCAGGGGCCGGGCATCCCTCCGGGCGAGATTCCGCTGCTCTTTGGTCAGTTTGTGCGCCTGCAACGCGACCTCGCCAGCCCCATACGCGGTACAGGGCTGGGACTCTATATCAGCAAACATCTAGTAGAAGTGATGGGAGGACATATCTGGATGGAAAGCACAGGCGTCCCCGGCGAAGGCTGCCGCTGCTCATTCACACTCCCTCACGCCTCCAAGCTCCTATCGGAGCGAATAGACGCAAGCACTCCTTGTATGTCATAAAATACGTATATGTCGTCGTGGAGCGCCTTTATCGCGCTTGTGCGAAGAGGCGCGATAAAGTCGCGCGGCTACGAATTATAGCGATAAAACATGAGCAGCGTACTCCCATAGCGGCGCTCGTCGGTAAGGGTCAGGCGCTGGCAGGGGACCGCTGCAACACCCACACGCTCTTTGGGATGGATCTGCACAATCACCATACCGTTTTCGGCTACCAACGGAGAGCTATCCAGCAGGGCCAGGGCGCGTGCTCCCATCTCCTGATACTGGGGAGGCGCAACATAAACGATATCATAGGGGGGACGTGTGCTGCCAGGTGCCGCATAATTTTGTAGAAATTTAAAGGCGTCGGCATGCAGCGTCTCGGCCCGATCGGCCAGCCCGGTAATCTGCAAGTTTTCGCGCAGGATCTTGAGCACTTTCTGATTCATCTCGATAAATGTAGCGTGTGCCGCACCCCGGCTCAAGGCCTCAATGCCCACGCTACCAACACCGCCGAACAGATCGAGAAAGCGCACATCTTCCACCTCATCAGTGAGAATGTCAAAGAGCGCCGTCTTCACACGATCAATGATGGGGCGCGTCCCCGAAGTCTTGGGAGCTTTCAGCCGACGCCCTTTCGCTTCACCGGTTACCACGCGCATATCGTTCCTCCTCAATTAAAACTAACAGGGCATCCACCTGCGCCACAAAATCATCCTCAGCTTTCGCCCAGGAAATCAGCTCTTCAACCTGATCGACCTTGAGCTTCCGAGGCGCGGTCACTCCCCACACGCCATCGATCAACGCCTGCAAGTTTTCGTTGCCAATCTGATCCACCACCACATTGTTCAACACCTGGATGCGACTGGGGCTGACCGTGGTAGCGCCGCGCAGCTCGCGCAACTTTTTCAAGATATCTTCGGCCACAGTCTGCATTGCCGGACTCAGACCACTTCCCTCTTCCTCTTCCTCTAGATCTTCCAGATCCTCCAACTCATCAACCAGCCTCTCCTCTTCATCCGGTTCAACCTCTTCATCGAAGATATAGACCGGTCGCTCCTCACGCACCGTCATACGCCCTTCTGCAGGCCCATCCAGCGGCTCAACGGCACTGTTATGAGAAGAAGCATCATTGGTAGGAGGCTCGTTGCGAACGGGGTTCGCATTGTTTTCAACGGCGTTGGACGTCTCCGAAGCCGCTGGCGCAGACTGAGCGACCAGGGTCTGCAGGCGTCGCAGTGCATCGCGTAAGTTGAGGCCAGAGAGAGATTTGACCCCGAGCAGATTCATCGCCTGATTTGGTAATAGATTGAAATTCTCTTTGATATACTTCACAAAATCGGCGATCGAGACGACCTCTCCCACATTATTCGTAGAAAGGGTTGCCCCGGGCATGCTTGCCCCCACGCTTGGACGCGTCGGAGGAACGATCACTTCTTTTTTCGGAGATGTGGGCCGCTCCACTGAGCGCGTAGCAGACGATTGTCCAGACTGCACTGGTTGTCCCGATTGTGCGGTGGTTTGCGGAGCCGGAACAGCGGCGGGACGGCTAATCGGCTTGGTCGGCGCATTTGGCACCGGCACAGAAGGTTGGGCATGGTGTGTGCCGATCTCACGTTGAGTTCCTGGTGCAAAACGGCGACGAATCTGCTCGGCAAGCTGGTTCATTCCAATTTCAGCCTCGCGGAGCAACTGCGCACGCGTCTCATCATCCGCGCCGATTGCAACGGGGACCTCCACTTCGAGCATGTGAGTGTGTCCGCCAGCATTCAGTTGCAAGGCGTGTCGATACTTGATATACCTGCTCTGCTCTCCTCCACGCAGCCCTTCTTCTTCTCCCTGCTTCCGTGAAATATCATCCATAAATCTTCTCCTGCTATCTGTTTTACCGTCGGGCTGCTCTCCCAGCGGGGCGCGACGACCGACCCGATCAAGAGTTTCTCTCCTTCAAGAACGCTTACCGCAAGATGGATCTATCAGTCGCGCCCCGACGCAAATAATGATAAGTAGAGATAAAACAGGTGCGCACGCGATGACGTAGCCTGTGTACGTACATTATAGCAAAAAGATAGCAAAATGGTTCTCTTCTTTCACGAGCCAGCCCTCTCTGGTCCGCTAAAATAACCAGTTTTTGCTCTCTCGCCAGACAGGTAACACCGCACCTGTATACGGTAAAACTACTCGTAAAAGTATTCCAGTTGCTCCCCTTCAATCCGGTTACCAAAAGGGTCCTTACAGGAAAGTAACGCGGCAACGTAGAGAAAATGGGACGGATTTGAACCGGATCGACAGTTCTCTCCGTTCTACTTACTATCTTTTATCCGCTCTCTTGCTAGCTTTCCAGCTCAGAGGAGGTGAACAAGGAACAGATGTACTCAGGAACAAGGCATACCTATAGTTCATTTCCCCTTGTCAAAAAGAGCAGGGTAGTGTATGGTACTAAAAGGAAAATCCCGATTCTTTTCACGTATTATAGCTGATGCACAATGATCGGAGTTTCGTAGCCGCGGGGGCGGTTAGCGGCGGGGTGGTAGAGAGCGGTAGAAAGGCCGCAAAAACCAAATATATTTAAAATTATAATTAATCAGGCGAGTAATAGATTCAAATACGCAAAAA
>JAICIM010000325.1 GCA_025928885.1 Ktedonobacteraceae bacterium
AGAAAGTCGCGCGGCTACGCAAGAACATTATCGCTTTTGTTGCAAAACTTGACCGGTGAAACTTCTACTATTACTACCCCAGCGTAACCGCGACGAGCAGCGTAATCAAACCCACCATACGGACGATATCTCCCAGATTGTCGAATAGCGTGGCGGTTGTGACTGCGTACTGCAATGAAATGATCAGATAGCCAAAGCTCAAAAGCAAGAAGGAGGCCGCCATCAGGAAGCTGAAGCGGGTCTGCTTGCTCATAAATGCCGCTATATAGGAGAAGAAAATAGCAAAGCAGAGTACGGCGCGGGTGCTACGGAGCGCGAATTTGACGGCAGTGTTAGGAAAGTCGGGGATAATAGGAGCTGCTAACAAGAGGACGAGCGCAAGTAGTGAACAAATAATCTGCCAGCGCATCAGTTTGCTTTGATATTCCTCGTTGCCGCTGAGCAGGCTCAAGAAGATAAAGAGAAAGCTCACCGCCTGCCCAATATAGAGGAACCAGTTGGTATTCAAAGTGATGCTGGTGAGCGTGCCTGAAACAAGATCAGCAATGGCGGTGAGTGCAATAACGGCCATTGCCAGACCGAGGATAAACAGGCGCGGGCTGCGGATACGCGTATACAGATAAAAAGCTCTGACAGCAATAAAAATGGTCACGATGCCCATTATTATTGCTAAAATATTAGGGATGAGCGCTGAAATCATATACATATTCTCCTTCCAACCTGAAAATAGTTATTACTATTGACTGTTCTAAAAAATTTTATGGTAGAAATTGGGCAGGATTCACGGGCCTGCCCCCTGGCTCATATAACTCTACACGACGTTGTGCAATCAGTATTTTCATGACGCGAATAAGTTCCTGCGCCTCTAAACCTGTTGCCTGCCTCAGTGCATCCATATTCTTGCGCCCATCGATTGCGCTATAGGCGCGGCGTGCCTGTTTATCAGCGATATCGACGGAACGCGATAGAGGATTGCTGGACATAAGTAGTTCATTGTCACGCCGACGATGAGGGATAAGCAGCCAGAGATGCTGCGCTGGATTGTTTTGCGGCAACGGCGTCTCCATGCCATAGGGCGAGAACGATGGCGGATAAGGCGTGATCGGACCGACAGCGAGCAGACCGCGATTCCTGGCAATGAGAACCGTTTGTGGCAGGAGGACCTGAAGTGCTGCAAGCAGGTCGTGAGAGCGCCTCTCATGCTGAAATAGCAGGATGGCAAGCGTAAAGGGTGCGGGCCGGCTGATGCCTGGCGGCGTTTGACGCGCCGGGGGCAACTGCTCAACTGCATTATGAAAATAGTAGCCAGCAATATAGTTCTGTCCATAGCGTGTGAGCGTTGAGGCTGGATAGTTGGAAAAGAGCTGGTTGACAGCCTGTAAGGGATAGTTCCGTTGCTCACTAAAAAGGCGGCTTGCAAACTCTGCAATGTGGTTGTTGGCGACGACATGTTGCGGCAACGTGGTGTCGGTCGTGACGAGCGTACGCAACTGGAGCGCAATCTGGCCCATCAAATTTGCTTGCAGCCCCCAGATTTCTGCCGCTTCAACCTGAAACTGTTCGATTAATTGAGCAGCCAACCATTGAAAGAGTTCGTCGATATGGTGCATGCCAGTAATGGTTTTTTGTAACAAGTTGAGGATGGCAAGCGGCTCGTCTGCGATCCTGCCCTGATAAGCTGCTGCATCTTTACTCTCGAAATCGCTCATAGTTCCTGGGCCTCCTGTTGAATGCCCTTCGGCCAGTAGAAGAGAAGTTGCTTTAATATGCATCTTGTGTAAAAATACATGCGATAAAATAATGAAAACATTCGATAATAATATTGTATCTTTAATGCGTATGGAAGTGTGAGTATCACACGTATCAAAAATACAATATAATTGTATCGTACTTGTAAATAAAAAAACCATTAAAAATAAGTAGAGTGGTACTAAAAAATAAGGCATATGTGAAAAGTGAGTACGGTTTGTGTTTTTTAGTATAGAGGGAGGCTATAGCCTGAGCAATTTGTAGGGACAGGCTGATGGAGGAGATGATACCGATCTTTTCGTTCTGTGATATGATGCGAAGGAGAAGCAACTCAGGCAGTTTCTGCGGGTGGTAAATGGTTGAGAAAGCTGTACCGCTGGATTGATGGTGATGGACGAAGTGAGAAAAAAGTACTCTTGGAAGTAGAGAAAACGCTATAGTGTAAGTTGAGGAGTAACCTTGCTTCTCATGAGGACATTTGTTACAATGTCGGTGCAGTATAATGCTAAGCTTGTCTAATCTGGCAGGAGATAGGAAAGGTACGGTAGCAACCTGTGTCAAAAGTGTACGCTATTGCGAACCAAAAAGGCGGTGTTGGCAAAACCACCACTGCCATAAACCTTGCTACGTATCTAGCAGCCGCAGGACGCAAAGTATTGCTGGTTGATATAGACCCACAAGCAAACACTTCCAGTGGTATAGGTGTATTAAAGCAAAAAAGACAGTACACAATTTATGATTTGCTCGTGCAGCCGCAGGATAACATCTCAATATTTGATGTGATCGTTCCCTCGCCCCGGCGAGAACTGGTAGTTGCACCCTGTACAGTGGACCTTGCAGCGGCTGAGATAGAACTGGTCGGCGCTCTGGCACGCGAACACCGCTTGCGCCAGATCCTGGAACCTATTCGGAACCGTTGCGACTATGTTCTGATTGATTGTCCCCCCTCGCTGGGCTTATTGACAATCAATGCGCTTGTCGCGGCTGATGGCGTCCTGATCCCTATCCAGTGCGAATATCTGGCCCTGGAGGGATTGACCCAGCTTCTCAATACGATTAATATTGTCAAAAAACAACTCAATCCCACCCTGTCGGTGGCGGGCGTTGTGTTGACTATGTTTGATCCACGCACCCGTCTGGCAGGAGAGATTGTGCGAGAGGTGCGTAGCCACTTCCCGGAAGAGGCTTTTCAAACAATCATCAGTCGTAATATCCGTTTGAGCGAGGCTCCCAGTTATGGGCAGGCGATACTGGATTATGATCCCACATCTCCTGGTGCAATGGCTTATCGTGCGCTCGCCGAGGAGGTAATGGCTCGTGGCTAAACAAAAATTCGGTCTGGGGCGCGGCCTCGATGCGCTGATTTCGGGCGCATCGGAGGTGATCGCTACACAACAACAGGCAGCTCCTCAGAGCGAGACAAATACGCTTCCCCTGGTTCCGATCGATAGCATCATGCCCAATCCTCGCCAGCCGCGCCGCATCTTTCGCGAAGACGATGCGCGACTGCTTGAGTTGAGCGCTTCTATTAAAGAGCATGGCGTCCTCCAGCCCATTGTTGTGATGCGCCTGGACACCGCTCCCAATACATCGGCGGCGAAAGAGACCTCATCCTGGTTTAACGATGAGGCGACACTGGCTCAGGAAGTAGAAGCTGAAAAGCCGGTCGTCGATTATCAGATCATCGCGGGCGAACGGCGCTGGCGAGCGGCCCGACTGGCTGGTTTGCAGCAGGTGCCAGTCGTTATTAAAGATGTGACGCCGCAGCAGATGCTCGAACTGGCTCTGATCGAGAACATTCAAAGGGCCGATCTCAATCCGATCGAGGAAGCCCTGGCCTATCAGGCGCTGGTACAGGAGTTTGGCTTAACGCAGGAGATGGTAGCGAAACGGGTTGGGAAAGACCGGACCACGATTACCAATGCGCTGCGCTTATTGAACCTTGCTCCTAAAGTGCGAGAGAAGCTGATGTTACAATTAGATGCTTTTACAGAAGGTCATGCGCGTGCTCTGGTTGGGATAACTCATGAGGAGCTGCAAGAAAAGGCGATGGACCAGATCATCGCTTCACGCCTGAATGTGCGGCAGGCCGAAGAACTGGCCGCGCGTATGAAAGCATCTGAAAATATAGAGGCGGCTGTGCAGCAAGTCATGGGGCCGCCGCGTCGTTCTTCCGACCTGGATACACTGGAAACGCAATTTCGCAACGCGTTGATGGTGAAGGTTGATCTCAAGTTGAATCCCAGAGGAAAGGGGACGCTGGTTCTGCATTTCAACAACCAGGAAGAACTGGAGAGTTTATATAGTCGTCTGGTCAAACAGGAAGAACAAGGATCGTAGGGGGCGAGGCAGAGCACCTCGTCCAATGAAGGGGAGAGGAGTTCCCCATCTGTGAACGGGTGGGAGATGCTCTCCGTCTGTAGGGAGGGAAGAATGACGACCGTGGAAAGTTCATTTGAGAAGGTGCGTCCTAAGATGGTGGCGGCCCGTATTGAGTTTATGGGCCGCCTGGCCAAATTTAGCAAGGCGGAGCTGGCGCAGCTCTCCACGCAAGATGGATACACTCCGCTCCAATTTGCCTATCACCTTTATATTGCCGATGGTCTGGCGCTGGACCAGATGCAGTTAGTGCAGAATGAAGAGAATCCACTCCTGGAAGATCTTGCAGTCGAGGTTCCTCGCTTGCTACAGAGTGCCGAGCCACCCGCCTCGCTGGATGCTGTTCTGGGAGGGCTGGTTGCCCGGCGCGAGGAGATGTTTGAGTACCTGAAAAGTCTCCCCGAAGAGGACTGGACTCGCCCCTTCCATACCGCTGAACAGGAAGGATGCAAGTTTTATCAACTCGTGGATGCTCTCCCGCAATTCGATCAGGAGCATGCACAACAGCTTGCAGCCATCAAAGCGCAAAAAACAGAATAGCATCATCTCTCTGCTTGCTAGAGAGAGCATCCTATTGCGTCGCTTCAAGCTCCTGGCGTAGTTGATGGAGGTATGTGCGCATGAACGCCGTGCGCTGTGCCGCCATTGCACGCCCCGCCTCCGTTCCCATTGTCTCTTCCAATTTGAGCAGCTTGGCATAGAAATGGTCGAGGATGTAGCGCTTGTCGTCAGGGGTGTGTTGTTCGGCAAAGGGGTCGTCGGGATGGTAAGAGCGCGTCTCGCTTGTCTGCAAAACTATTCCCGTCATGGCCCAGCGCATAATACCGATCGCTCCCAGACCGTCGAGCCGGTCTGCGTCTCGTACCACATATGCCTCCAATGTCTGTGGCGGCACGCCGCGACTAAAACTGTGGGCGATAATGGCGTGCAGGATTGCCTGCTGTTTGTCTGCTGGCACCGCATAGGTGTTCATCAGATCGGTGGCGAGCTGGACGGAGAGGTCGGCATGGTGTCCCGTCTGCTCATGCGATGCTGTGCGCCCTAGATCGTGCGCGAGGGCCGCCATGCCAACGATAAAACGATCCGCCTCCTCCCGCTCCGCAATAGAGAGGGCCAGATGATACACGCGCTGGACGTGTTCCCAGCCATGCGCCAGATCGTGAATGCCGCTAAAACGTTGCTGTATCTCTTCATAAACCTGAGCCAGCACCTCTGACTCATTGAAGACTATCTCCATGCTCTCTGTACTCATTTCTATCTTGATGCAAACGTTCTTGTCTGCTTGCTATACTGAATAAAGAAAAGGTTTCGTCAACTATATTGTCCTGGAAGGAGTGGCTATGCACTATGTCTTATTCTGAGGCAGACAATAGGCAGTATACCATAGTTGTGACGGAGCCAGGTGGACCTGACCCCGCCTTACCAGCCGTGCGAGTGGAATTGCGCGAGGCGGAGAACTCTCGCGGCGATCAGCAGATTGCCTGTAAAGAGACTATTCGCGTCTTGCTGGTCGATGATCACGCGCTGTTACGCGAGGGATTGCGCCAGCTCTTTGCTCTGGAGAAAGATATTCAGGTCGTGGGCGAGGCGGGCGATGGCTTCGATGCCCTGCAAAAAGTGCGCCAGCTCCATCCCGATGTCGTCCTGATGGATATTCATATGCCAGTGCTCGATGGCGTGACGCTGACCCGCCAGATGACGCGCGAGTTTCCCTCGATTGCGGTGATTATCCTCACTGTCTACAAGCAGACGCAGCAGAAGTTGCAGGCGATGAAAAATGGTGCCAGAGGCTATCTTTTGAAGAGTGCCTCGGCCCGCGAGGTCATCGAAACCATTCGTGCCGTCCATACTCAGGGCGTTTCGCTTCAACCCGGGATGACGCGCACTTTGCTTGATGAGTTCCAGCGCCTCTCTCAGGTGGCCGGGGAGCATGTGACCGATCTCCTCTCAGAGAAAGAGCTTGAAATTATTCGCTATCTTTCCGCCGGTATGAGCAATAAAGAAATCGCTGAAAAACTTGCCTATTCCGAGAAAACCGTTAAAAATTATCTAACCATTATTTTTCAGAAACTCCATCTGCGTGACCGCACCCAGGTCGCCATCTTCGCCTTACGTCATGGCCTGTTGCTTGACGAAGAATACTGCTAGATTGTTTCTCTCCTCCTTACTGGACTGTGATATAGCTTCCCTTCCCAAGCGGGGGGAAGCTATGCTTTTTTGCCAGTGTTTTGCCCTTGACAGATATATCAAAATGATATAATAATAGTTATATCATTTTGATATATTGAAAGAGACAGGAAGAACTGTGACCAACTACAGGGCTGTGGGCAATGATGTCTTTTCATCCGTCTGTTTGCCAGTACTACTGTTTTGATATAATGGCAAGGAATGTCAGTACAGATGGAGGCATGCGATGTCCAGAGGGCGCATTGAGAACGAAGAAACCGGGAGTGGCGGAGTGAGAGGTGTTGAGGGGGGAGCACGTAAGCAGCAAACGTATCAATTGTTTGTGCTGGGCTGTTTGATGGATAAGTCGTTGCATGGATATATGCTGCGCGATTTCCTCTGCAATGTTCTGGGGCCATTCCGTCAGATCAGCTGGGGAGCGCTCTATCCACTTATTCGCCATTTGGAGCGCGATGGGTTGATTGCGTTGGATATAGAGAGCGATGGAGGAAAGTGCAATACGGAGATGAGTGGTCGGCAGCGTAAACGCTATCGCATTACTGACGCTGGGAGAGAGCGTTTTCGTGCAATGATGCTGGAGCCTGATGAGTATACGGTCGATAGTCCTGAACTCTTTCTAATCAAGTTGGTCCATTTTCAATATGTTTCATCCGAGCAGCAGCTTGCCATTCTGCAGCATTACCTCGGCTATTTACGAATGGTCGAAAATTATATACAAATGCAGCAGAGGCGCAAAGAGAGCTACAAGAATGGGGATTTTACGTCCATCTTGCGGGGCATCTCCTTGCGTTTGCATAATGTGCAGGCGGAACTGCAATGGGTGGAACTGGAGATTGCTCGTGTAGCTACCGAAGCTGAACGAGCGCCTTGAGGAAAGGAGAACTTACGATGACGACGACAAATCAAGGGCCAAAGCGCCTCTATTTAATGCAAGTGGCGACGATGAGAGCGGAGGTGCCTGTTCCGGCTTACCTGATTCAAACCGGCGATGGCATCAACGTCCTGATTGATACCGGCTTCCCGGCCAGCATGATCGGCACGACTACTGGATCTAGTGGATGGTCGTTTGTGATAAACGAGAGCGATCATATCATCAATCAGCTTGCCGCGCTTGGCCTCAAGCCGAGCGATATCAATTACCTGATTTGCACGCATTTTGATGTGGATCATGCGGGCAGCCACGACCTCTTTCCCGACGCTGAGCTGATTGTGCAGCGACAGCATTACGAAGTCGCGAAGGGCGGCCACAAGCGCTTTGCGCGTAATCGCGAACACTGGGATGCGCCCAACCTGCACTATCGATTGGTCGATGGCGATACGGAGCTGTTGCCCGGCATTGAATTGATCGAGACCAGCGGACACGTTCCGGGCCACCAATCCGTGCTGGTGCGCTTGCCAGAGACCGGCCCCGTTTTGCTCACCATCGATGCGGCCCCCTCTCAGGGAACTCTGGATGTGGAGAAGCGGAAAAAAGGTCCAATGGATATGGACGAAGCAGGGGTTATTGCCAGCACCCGCAAGCTCGTCGATCTGGCGAAGCGTGAGGGCGTCACCCTGATCGTATGCGGCCACGATGCGAACCAGTGGCAGAACGACCTCAAAAAAGCTCCTGAGTTCTATGTGTAAATAATCATTATCCACTCCCAGGATTGAGAAGCCTTCTCGTAGTTGCGCGAC
>JAICIM010000259.1 GCA_025928885.1 Ktedonobacteraceae bacterium
ACCGCGTTGAGAAAAGTATCGAGGCGTTGCGGGGTATCAAAGCCCTCCGGCTCGGGGAGCGCGGTTCCCTCAAAGGGGTGCGCACCCGGCTCGATCTCCCATATCACCTGTAGCTCCTCACCCAGCGCGTCATCTTCCACCGAAGAGAGCGTTACCAGATGTTGCCTATCTGTCAGGGAGTGCGCAGAGTGAAGCTCGGGGGGAAGGGGACTTTGAGTGACATCAACAACGACATAGCGGCGCTGGCGTACAGCGACCAGCTGCCCAGGTTCAGGAAGAGTAAAAGTGGAACCCACCAGAAGCCATCTCTTTCTAGCACACATCTTTGCGAACGCGCATCCATATCCAGGGCAGCCCTGCCCTTATCGCGCTGTGTAATTCCAGTCATTGATGATAAACAGTTGTTTATAGCGAGCGAAGAAAGGAAACGAGAAAATAGATTTTTGCATAATTTGAAGAAACTAGAGTGCTTAGCATGTATAAAGTAAGGACTATTATACAACCTACTTTCGGAAAAAGCTACATGTAATCTCTGCAAGACTCCAGCAATCATCAAGTGCCGGGCTGTCGCATCACGATGTACTGGATACATAAAGTCACGCCAACTGCGGTATTAATGACCAAATATCGCTACGCTCTGAGATCAGCAAACGGTTCTATTGGGGAAGCGTTGTGCTGTCTTTGAAGAGCACGCTTCCCCGAGCGACTAAAAAGAGATTATCGGATCGTAGCTTCGGTTCTCGACGGGAGATGGGAGATCCTGAAGGGACTCAGCGAGACCCTTTTTCCTCTCTGAAGAGAGACCTTCAAAATGGCCCCATTGGGGATTCTATTTGCTAGAAGCAAATAGCGAAATTGTAGCATGTCATAGCTCAATCCCATCAGCCAGGAAAGCACAGAGAGGATGAATTGTCCATGCGTAAATACTGCTATGGCGTCCTCATCGTGCTGCTTCAACTGCCCCAGGACTTGATATGCACGGTTCATGAAATCGGCGAAGGATTCTGCGCCTTCCCCATCTTTGTAAGAAGGATCAAGTCGGCTCCAGTAGGCATCGACATGCTTGCGCCTGTCTTCTAACGTTGTTTTCTCTGCGTTAAGCGATTGAGCAAGATACCTGAACTCGTGGACTGCCCATTCTTCATGGCGAGCATCAGGAAACCTGTGTAGTGTCGGGATTGCCGTCTGATAGGAACGGGCATAGGATGATGTAACAACTAACTCTGGACGTATGGTAAACGTCCGGGCGATCAACTGAGCCTGCTCAAAGCCTTTCGGCGTGAGTGGGACGGTCAGGGGAGTTGCTGACGGAAGTCCTATGTCCGTTTCCGATTCAGCGTGGCGAATAAACCAAACTGTTGGCATTCCTCTTTCCTCTCTCAACGGAGACTCTCCTTCAGCAAGTAAAATCGGATCATCAGTCATATTTTTTTGAAGAGAGTCATCGTCCTTCGTCTTGTTTAATAGGTGTTCGGGCGATGAGACCGGTATCATCTTTAAGCTCATATCAAGGATAGCCTGAACAACGTGCAGGATACGTGCGTACACATGCAACTTTTGAGGAGGATCAGTTATGCGGGATTTTTCGTTTGAGAATCTACTCATATCCTATCGTACGCGCCTGGGTTGGACAACACGCAAAACCGCAGATGCACTGGAGGTTTCACTCCGTACCTATCAATATTGGGAGAGTGGAGAAAGGATGCCAGCGCAGAGGTGGCTTATTCGTATTGCAAGCCTTTTTCAGTTGACAGAGACTGAAGCTGATGAACTCTATCGTGCTGCTGCCCACGTCGGTCCAGAGAAAGAGAACTTGCCTTTTCACCAAAACCCCTTCTTTACTGGTCGTGAAGCCTATCTGGGGCAGTTAGATTATCACCTCAAGAAGAATCGCAATGTCGCTCTCACCCAACCCATCAGTATCAGTGGCTTAGGTGGCATAGGCAAAACACAGCTTGCCCTCGAATATGCCTACCGCAATCACCCGAAGACGTACCGAACCATTCTTTGGGTCAATGCAGCAGATAGGTCTACGCTGGAGGAAGGATATCTTTCAGCGGCACAGTTACTGGAACTGCCTGAGAAGGAAGAGCGCGAGATTGGCCGCATTGTACAAGCAGTGCAGTCATGGTTGAAGGAACATACTCGATGGTTACTGATTCTCGATAATGCCGATGATCTGCAATTAGTTCGCTCCTTCCTACCAACAAAACATCAGGGACATATTCTCTTAACCACACGTTCACAGATTGTTGGTAATCTTGCAGTGCCAATTGAGCTTGAGGCAATGGAACCAGAGGAGGCCCTCCTTTTCCTCCTCCGGCGCTCGGGAGTATTGAAGGATGAAGCGAAACTGGAGAGCCTTCCTTCTGCCATTCGCGAATCAGCAGAACAACTCGTCGCACTCTTGGAAAGGCATCCGTTAGCACTTGATCAGGCAGGAGCTTATATTGAAGAGGCGGGAACATCTTTTGACGCATATGAGCACCTCTATAAGGAACAACGCCTCACATTATTGAATAAACGTGGGGTTCTAGAAGGGGAAGGGCGCGAGCATCCTGAGACGGTTGTGGTGACCTTTGAGATAAGCTTCAGACAAGCACGGGAACTCTACCCTCCCGCTGCCGATGTGTTGAGCTTTTGTTCGTTTCTCCAGCCAGATGCAATCCCCGAAGAGGTGTTCTATCAAGATGCTGGCATCAAGCTTGATAGGTTCTCCTTCGACAAAGCCATCGCGGCCTTGCGGCGCTATTCTCTGATCAAGCGTAATGCTCAAGAGCAGGTTCTCTCGCTTCATCGGCTGGTGCAGGCCGTTCTCGTTGATGCCATGTCTCAAGAGCAAAGATTACAGTGGATGGGACGAGTCGTGCAAGCAGTGAACGGGGCTTTTCCAAAGGTAATCTTTGAGGAGTGGACAAGGTGTGGACGTTTGCTGCCACATGTCCAGGTCTGTGCGACCTGGGGAGAGCACGAAGCGCTTCCTACTGCTGCCGCATATGTGTTTTATAAAGCGGGCGTTTATCTGCGAGAACGTGCGCAATATGCTGAAGCCGAATCTCTCTTGCTGCGAGCGAACTCTATGCTTGAGCAACGATTGGGGGGTGAACATCCTGACACAGCAAAAAGCATGAATGATCTGGCACTCGTCTACAAGTTTCGTGACAACTACGAACAGGCCGAACTGTTGCATAAGCGAGTACTTTTAATCCGTGAACAGCAGCTGGGACCCGAGCATCCTGACACAGCAGAAAGCTTGCATAATCTTGCGTGCGTCTACTTCTATCAAGGTAGATATGAGGAGGCAGAGCCTGTATATGAGCGAGCGGTCGCGATCTATGAGCAGCACATAGGAACTGAGCATGACATAGACAGAGCGAAAAGCATGCACGACCTGGCAGGCGTCTACTTAAGTCAGGGCAAGTTTGAACAGGGGGTACCACTATATGAGCAGGCGGTCTCACTCCTTGAGCAACAACTAGGACCCGAGCATCCTGATCTAGTACTTGGTTTCACTAATCTGGTGGAAGTTTACCGTACTGTAGGAAAGTACGAACAAGCGGAAGCAATTGGGCAGCGAGCGCTTGCACTCAGTGAACAGTACCTGGGGGCTAGCCACCATCACACTGCAAAGTGCCTGAACCAGTTGGCGTTCCTCTACACTGAACTAGGCAGGTATGAGCAAGTGGAGCCTTTGTTTCAGCAAGCTCTCTCAATCCTGGAACAGTACCTGGGCGTCGAGCACCATGAAACAGCTGAATCGGTGTACGGATTGGCTAAACTTTACCAAAATCAGAGGAGGTACGAGCAATCCGAAGTCCAGTATCTGCGTGCTCTTGGCACTCTGGAACGAGGCCTGGGGCCAACACATCCCCATACACAAGAAGTTCGAGACGCCTACACTGCATTACTACAACAGCTAGGACGTGATCCAGAGACAAGTGTGAGCGAATCAGCAGCGGAAGACGGCAATTGATAACTTGAGAAATCGAGCGCCTTCTCAAGATCGTTGCAATTTCTCGCCAGCACTGTCTCTCACCCACGGCGTTCTATGATGCTGTTTCTCTCCTGCGTGGTAAATGACCTGAATGTTCAACACGAAATGAGCGTGGAAAAGCCATATGTCGAACATCCAGGTCATTTACCACCTACAATCGTTTATGCGGTCTTGAAATATGGTCACTTTTATTCTCAAATTGGCACTTCTGCTCGGAAATGCTCCAGTAATCAATGGTTGTACTGCTTAACATTCAAAAGTGTCAGTTTGAGGACAAAAAGTGACCACATTTCAGGTCATTTACCATTATGCAGATATCGGTGCGATGACACGCCGGATAAAAACCTCTTATCTTGTGTTACACCTCTCCATCTTTTATTGTGGTGAGAGATATACTTGTCCTGTTTACTAGCATTATGCCGGATAGTGGCATATCATAGGGAAGATGTCGCATAATGGAGTTACGGAACCCGGTGTAACCGAACCGGAGAAGCAGACGGCGACTGCTTTCAGATGTAAGGGGAGCAGCATTCCTCTTTGGCAGAGATGACCGGGGTTCCTTGCCGCAAGCTCTTATGGGCAAAAGCTGTATTGCGAGGAAATATCTTATGTTAGAAGAAAATACACCACAGCATGAAATGGAGCAAGAAGGGCAAAGCTCTCTCGGGCAACAGACGCAGCAGGCATTAGATGCTCTTTTAGAGATGGCGCGTATCTCAGGGCAGGGAGCGGTTCCGGTCCCGGCATCGCAAGATTCCTCATCAGCACAATCGGTGCCTCTGCAACTGGCACGGTTAACGCGGGATGTGTTGGGATGCCATCGATTGGGATTGGTGCTGGTTGAACCTCAGACGGAGATCATGCGGCCTCTGGCGGTGGTTGGGTTGAGCGAGGAACAGGAGCGGCGATGGTGGGAGGAGCAACGAGGGGAGGAGCGCACGTTAGATGAAGGCGGCAGCCCCGAGCTGATCAAACAACTGCGGGCGGGTGAGATTCTGATCCTGGATTTGCGCCAGCCGCCCTGGAATAGTGTACCCAATCCCTATGACATTAAAACTATGCTTGCTGCACCGTTATTGCTGGGGACGCGGCTGTTGGGCGTGCTCACCCTCGATTACGGCGGCCAGGAGCATCAGTATACAACGCGAGAGCTGGCGCTCACCCAGGCCGTGGCGCGGCTGCTAGCCCTGGTCATCGAGTATGAGCATCTCCAACGCTCCAACGTCCAATTGAGCGAGCTGATCGCACTGGCCCACGATGCTATCCTGGTGCGCACGCCGGAGAATCGGATTACCTTCTGGAATCGAGGTGCGGAACGGCTCTACGGATGGAGCGAGCAAGAGGCGCTCGGCCAGATTACTCATGATCTGCTTCAAACGCATTTCCCTGAGAGTGAGGAGGCGATTATTGAGAGGCTGTCTCAGGAGGGATTGTGGGAGGGCGAATTGCAGCATCAACATCGTGAGGGCCACCCGGTGACGGTGGAGAGCCGCCAGGTGGTGGTGCGCGATGAGCAGCAGCGGCCCTCGGCAATTCTGGAGATCAATCGCGATATTAGCGAACGTATGAAACTGTTGGCTGAACAGGCCGAGGTACGGGCCAGCGAGGAGGCGGCACGCAGAACCGAAGACCTGATTGATGAGTTTATTGGCACGGTGGGCCACGAGCTACGCACCCCCCTGACGACGCTCAAGGCCAGCATTCAATTGGCCCACAGACGCCTGAAAAAAATCAGTGAGGCGCAACAGATGTCGCTCGAAGAGGTACAGCAGGACATCCTTTTTGCGCTTACCTTGCTTGATCGAGCTGAGCGTCAGGTGGCCGTGCAGAACCGCCTTGTGGGTGATCTGCTGGAGATGTCGCGCATCCGTGTGCGCCATCTGGAACTGGAGCTGGCCGAATGTGACCTTAAAAGGGTGGTGAAAGAGGTTGTCGAAGATCAAGTATTTCTGGATGCGAACCGCACTATTACATTAGAGTTGCTGCCAGAAGAGCAACTATTTGTGATTGGTGATGAGGATCGACTCAGGCAGGTGGTGCATAATTATCTGACCAACGCGCTTAAATATTCGCCAGATACCACGCCCGTGCTTGTGCGTCTGGAGCGTCGGGAGGGGCAGGCGCTCGTCTCCGTCATCGATCAAGGGCCGGGCTTGAGCGAGGAAGAACGGGAACAGGTATGGACAAGATTTTATCGGGCCGGGAAGGTAACGGGGAACAAAGGTTCGACGGTCGGCCTCGGGCTGGGATTGTATATTTGTCGCACCCTGATCGAGCGCCAGGGCGGACAGGTGGGAGTAGAGAGCCAACCGGGAGCCGGCTCCACATTCTGGTTCTCTCTCCCCCTTACATGAAGCGTTCGAAACTGCAACTAAAATTCAACCGGCAGCTCCTGTAATCCGCGCAAAATCAGGCCCGGTCGCCATTTGAGATCCTGTGCGTCGCCTCGTAGATGGAGAGCTGGCAAGCGACGGAGCAGCGTGCCAATTGCAATCTGGCCTTCCAGGCGGGCGAGAGGTGCGCCCAGGCAAAAATGAATCCCCTTGCCAAAGGCGAGATGCTCCTTCTCTTCGCGCGTAATATTGAGATCGGTGGGGGCGGCAAAGTGGCCGGAATCGCTGTTTGCGCCCATCAGTGAGACCAGCACCATATCGCCCTTTGGAATGAGCGTGCCGTGCATCTCGATATCCTCGCTCGCCCAGCGGCCTGTGCCGATGATGACCGGCGCGGTATAGCGCAGCAGTTCTTCGATAGCCGAAACGATCAATGAGGGATCGGCCTGCAACTGGCGCATCTGTTCCGGGTGCTGCAAGAGGGCCAGTGTGCCGCTTGCGATCAGGTTCACAGTGGTCTCATGCCCCGCCACGATCAATAAAAAGATCATCGAGATGAGTTCGTTCTCTGAGAGCCGATCGCCTCCCTCCTCGACGCGCACCAACTGGCTCACCAGCCTGTCATCGGGACGTTCGTTCTTTATCGCTACCAGCTGGCGCAGATAGGCCGCGAATTCTTCGGCCTCGCGCTCCTGGCGTTCCTCAAAGGGGCCGGTCTGATCGAGAATGGCATTGCTCCACTCGCGAAACTTCTCGCGATCCTCCACGGGAATACCCAGCATTTCGCAGATGACGGTGACGGGCAGTGGGAAAGCAAAATCGTTGATCAGGTTCATCTCGCCGCGCTTCTCAACCTGATCGAGCAGGTCATCAGTAATCTGTTGGATACGATCACGCAACCCTTCGATCATGCGGGGCGTAAAGGTTTTAGAGACCAGACGACGCAAACGAGAATGGTCAGGCGTATCTGTCGCGAGCATATTGTAGCGCAGCAGGTTCATTGTTACTGATGGTGTGGGGGCCTGCGCTTTCTGCTCTTCAGAGAGCAGGCTCTCCTGGTTTTTGATGAAGCGTGAATCTTTCAGAATCGCCTGTACATCGTCGTAGCGCGTCACCATCCACGCTTCCAGCTTTTCCGCGACGGAAAAACGGTACAGTGGTTCTGTGGTACGCAACTCTTCCCAGGCGGGAAAGGGGTTCGCTTTAAATGTTGGCGAGGTAAAATCGTGCATTGTATAGTGAGACATATGGAAAGCCTTTCTATTTTTCATTTGTAAAGCAACAATTGGTTGCGCAGGTTGCAACCTGTTACAATGAAAGTGTAACGAAAGATCAAGACACGATCAAGCATCAAAAGTTGTTATATGTTACTTATGCGACAAAGAGGGAAAAATGACGCACAGCCAGACAGATTTACGCATTCGTCGCACCCATAAATTATTACAGGAAGCTATGATCGCGCTGATTGCGGAAAAAGGCTTCGATGCCATCACGGTTGGCGATATTGCCGATCGTGCGATGGTGAACCGGGCCACGTTTTATCGCCATTATGAAGACAAATATGATCTGGTGGCAAAGATTTTTGAGGAGACGGCGAACGAGCTAATCAATAATATGAAATATAAGGAGCATGATTTTCAGGTGAGCGATCCTGAGCATCCTGCAAGCATCTGGGTGCAGCTATTTGAGCATTTCGGTGAACATGGCGACCTATACCGGGCGCTGTTGGGGAAAAACGGTAGCTCGTGGTTTGCCGATAGAGTGCGCAGTTATACTGTAACAGTGATATTAGATCGCAAGTCGCAACATGAAAAGCTGAAAAGTGCTGACCCTAAACGGCAGCGTGGCCCGAATATGCCGCCTGAACTTCCGGTTGTGCTGCTCTCTCATATATTAATTGGCGCGATTACCTGGTGGCTTGAGAGCGATCGCTATTATTCCCCGAAACAGATGGCAAGCTGGTTTCTGGGCTATGCTTTCTATGGTTACAACTATGCCTGTGAGATAGATATTCCTGTGTCGGAGCCGCAGTGCCGAGGGGAGATGACCGGTGATTAAAGTCGTGCTTTTTGATGTCGATGGTGTCCTGGCTAATGGTGGACCGTTCAGCCGTGAACTGGAGCGCGATTATGGTATTACGTTGCAGACAACGCGCCCCTTCTTTCAGGGCCGTTTCCGTGAGTGTCTTGTGGGGAACGCGGATCTCAAAGAAGAGCTGGCGTATGTTCTTCCCGCATGGGGTTGGCAAGGGAGCGTCGATGAGTTCCTGACATACTGGTTTTGCAGTGAGCATAACATCAATGAGCCACTGATGCAGGAGGTGCAGCGCTTGAGGCGGCGGGGATTGCCCTGCTACATTGCCACCGATCAGGAGAAGTATCGTACCGCCTATCTGCTCGAACATATGGGCTTTGCCGACGCTTTTGACGGTATTTTCTCCTCTGCCCATGTTGGTTATATCAAGCACGATACACGCTTTTTCCAATCGGTTCTGCAAACATTGCAGGATATACACGCTCATGAGATACTCTTCTGGGACGATACCCCCAGCAAAGTTGAGACCGCTCGTAGCGCCGGTTTGCAGGCCGAAGTCTACCACGATTTCGCGGATTTCACAGAAAAAATGGAGCGCCTCATATCGTAAGAGGGCGAGGACAAGCCGTCGCCCCTGCCATATCCGACCCCACGCCGGAGAATGCTCTCGAAGCATCAAAGAAGAGGCTCCCCCGGCGTCGTAGCCGCGCGACTTTATCGCGCTCTCTCGGGAGAGGGGTAACAAGGAGATGTGATCGCGCCTCCGGTGTCGTAACAAGAAGACGCGATAGCGCCTCCCG
>JAICIM010000662.1 GCA_025928885.1 Ktedonobacteraceae bacterium
AAGTCGCGCGGCTACGAACGATCTTCAGGATTTTGATTCGATCAATGTTCCCAGGCGGCGCATTTCTGGCCAGAACAGTGCGACCAGGATCACGACCAGGATGGTGCCAACGCCGCCGCCTGCAACGGCCACAACCGGACCGAGAAATTGAGCAGCCAGCCCTGACTCGAAGCCGCCAAGCTCGTTTGAGGCCGAGACAAAGAGCGCGTTGACCGCTGAGACGCGACCGCGCATCGCATCCGGCGTTCGCACAAGCAAGAGCGTGTTGCGGATCACGACGCTGATGTTATCCAGCCCACCCAGCACAAAGAGCATAGCAAGCGAGAGCCAGAACGAGCGCGAGATGCCAAAGATAATCGTCGCTACGCCAAAGCCCGCGACCGCCAGTAGCAGTGTGCGACCGGCCTTTTTAAAGGGTGGTTGACGCGTCAAGATAAATGCGACCACCAGCGCTCCAATAGAGGGCGCGGCACGTAACCAGCCGAGGCCCGTTGGTCCAACATGCAGGATATCCTGCGCATAGATCGGCAGTAGCGTCGTTGCGCCTCCAAAGAGGACGGCGAACAGATCAAGGGTAATAGAGGCTAGAATAACCTGGGTTTTACTTAAAAATTCCAGCCCATCAGCCAGCGAACTGAGCGTTGTTTGCGGCTCGCTTTGCTGCACTGGCCGTTGCCTCACTCGCAATTGGATGATGAGATAGGTGATAATCAATCCTGCCACAGTATTCACAGCGTAGACTGGTGTGGCGCTGCGAAATACTGCGATTGCGAATCCACCCAGCGTTGGGCCAACAACGGAGGCCAGTTGCCAGGAACTGCTGGCCCAGGTTGAAGCATTTGTGTAGGCTTCTTCGGGAACCGTATGAGCAAGAATCGATTCGGCAGCCGGGCCGTTGAACGCCAGCGCCACTCCTCCCAGTGCCAGACAGGCGTAGACAAGCGCGATCGAGCTATGGGCATATGAGAGCCAGGCCAACCAGAGCGAGGTCAGCACCGTCAGTGCCTGACTGAGCACCAGGATGGTCTGTCGGTGAAAGCGATCGGCGACGTGTCCTGCTGGCAATGAGAGGAGAATGATTGGTAGGACCTGTGCCAGCCCAACGCCGCCCAGCACCAGCGCTGAATCGCTGCGCTCGTACAGTTCCCAACCGATGGCAACATAGACCATTTGTGTTCCGAGCGAACTGATGAAGCTGGCGATCAAAAAGAGGCGAAAATCACGGAAACGGAGTGCGAAATAAGGATCATGTGCTTTGGGCGTTAAGGCTGGTTCTCTCGCTGATACCAGCACTGCATCGTCGCCACGTACTTCCTGTTCATAATCGTTATTTGTCCAGTGCAAGTTAATACCTCAACATGACGCAAAAAATAAGCAAAAGATAGAGAAAAAGTTTCGTGAAAGTAATGAAATACGCTGTGAAAGTAAGTAGAGTTTGGATTCAGGAAATCAACTCCTGAACCCGGTTTATCTGTCCTCTAGTATACTATTCATAACACATCCTTAGATAGAATAGCAAGTTGAATAGCGCTGATGATTTTGGATAGATAATAGGAGGCAAGCAATAAAGCGGCCTCCTGGTTTGTGTACTGGCATTTTGTGCTTACAACTATTCAAGGAGTTGGTGTGGCTTGCATCCCTGGAGATGTTGGTTGCGCAGGTGTCGGTGGTGGTACGGGTGTAGATGCTGGCTGCGTTGGGACAGCTCGCGTTGGGATAGGCACACCTATTGTCGGCGTTGGCACGTGGGTTGGTGTTGCAGCTATCGGGGCAGTTGGCGCGACTCCGCTGGCGGGTGTGACCGTGCCGCTTGTCCCACTCTGACCGTTCTGGTTGCTGCCTCCCTGTGCTGGCATCGTTGATTCAGGGGTTGGCGTCGCCTGCGCGTTGCTGTTTGCCGCGTTAGTTTGATACCATGAGAAGCCCAGCGCCAGAAGCAGCGCAAGCACAATAACTATCCCTACGATCCATAAGGAGCGTCTTGCAGTCGGGTTGTTCTGTTCGAGATCGGGTGGTCGTTGCTGGTCGGTCTGCATAAGTATCTCCTCACGCGTCATACTGTTCTCGCCCTCAACACGTGAGGAGGGGAAAAAGAGTTTCAGGCTACACGCTCTGTTTGCTTGCACAAATCACGATATAGCCCGGCACATGCCAGTATCGCTCGGCCTGATGCTCTCGCGCAACCTTCTCATCTAATTGCGGCTCGATCACGGCTTGAATGCTGCATCCCGCCTGGATTACGCTGTTGAGATAGGTGCTGAGCGGGCGATGAATGAAATTGCCGTAGGTCTGTTTGACCGCTCGCTCGTGAAAGTAGTCGCGTATCTCAACATAGCCTTTGTGTTGCCATTCCGCGCCCGACTCTTCAAAGCAGGGATGCAGCAGCGAGAAGATCAGTTTGCCATGATTTTTGAGCGCCGCGACGCAATTGTGCAGCGCCGGGAGATAGGCTGGAATATCCATAAAGACCATATTCGCAATGACATAATCGAACGTGTTCTGTGCAGGAGACCATGTGGAGAGATCCTCTTGCACATAGGTAATACCCAGCGCTTCTGCCTGCTCACGCTGCACGGCGTAACTGTACCACTGTGCGCCGGGTTCTATGCCCATGACGAGCGCACCTCTTTTAGCCAGCAGCCGCGAGAGATAGCCCTGACCGCACCCGGCATCGAGAATGGTCTTGCCTGCCACATCTCCCAGCAGCGAGAAGATGACCGGGTTCAGAAGATGCTGCCGTGTGAAATCCCCTTCGTCGCCAAAGTTTTCCGCAATCTGTGCCGGGATGCGCGAGTATTCCTGAATAATCTCAGCATTGGTGATATCTGTCATGTTCTTCTCCAATTGTAGGCAGATGTTCTTCGATTAGCGTATATTGAAAACTGGCCCCTTTGGTGGAAATGGTAGCGTACGCCCTGCTGGAAGCAAAAACGCATGTTCGCGCCTGATAGAGAGCCGATCGCAGAGGCCATCGGTAATAATGAGCAGCGGACCTTTTTTGGGAAAATCCCCGGCCTTTTCCAATAGATCAATGCCTGTCTGTAAGATCGTGCCGCCGCGTCCGCGCACTTTGACGCTGCCCGCAATCTCCTCGGCTGGCATGTAGCCCTGATCAAAGGCGGCGGCATCGCAGAAGACGACGCGAACGGCGGCGACATCGCGTGCAATGCTGTAGCTGGCGATTGTCCCCAACGCTTTTGCCAGGAGTGTGCGATCCATTGAACCGGAGGTGTCGAGCAGCACGCCAAAGGTGCGCTGACTATCTTCTGGTGGCGCGATCCAACTTGCTCGTGGGATATCCGGGGTGCTGGATTGGCGACGGCTCGCCCGTGCATATGTGCGCACCTGTTCAATTGGCGGGAAGTGTACGTCGAACCAGTGCGCCAGCTCCACATCCCAGGGAATCGGTGGCTGACCGAGGGCGCGAATCTCTTCGATCAGACCCGCCGAGAGATAGCCGCGCTTTTGCTCCTGATGTAGCAACAACCCCTGGCTCAAACAGTTACGATAAAACTCGTCGAGGCTCAGCCCCTCGCTGTTCAGCCACCAGCCGGGTTCGCTCAGCATATCGCCCATATCCACGCCGCGTAGCGTTGATAACTTGCGATAGTGCCGCAGATCGCGCACAATCTGATCATAAATCGCCTCCGCCGATTCGCCTTTTAAAGCTGGATCATACAGAGCGCCGATATTGGGCAAGTCGCCAATGCCCATCTCGACCAACCAGCCATTGATGACGTAATCGCAAGCGACGTTCCACAGGTAAAAGTCGCGTCCGGCGCAGCG
>JAICIM010000274.1 GCA_025928885.1 Ktedonobacteraceae bacterium
AAGGCGCGTGGACCCAAGAACGAGGAGTTTGTGGGCATGATCCAGCGCGGCAAGAAAGAGATGTTGCGCCTGTTGGAGCAGGAGGCATGACCACAAGCTATCCCTCCCTGCAACACTATTCGCGCAACCACGCCTCTCATCCAGTACTCTGGGATGCCCTGCGCGACGTGATGGACCCGGAAATACCAATTAGCGTCGTTGATATGGGCCTGATCGTCGCCATCGAAGAGCACGAAGGCAACGTCAACCTCGCGCTCACCTTTACCGCGATGGGCTGTCCCGCGATGGATTTCATTATGGATGATATTCGCCAGCGCCTCTTGCAAGAGCCGGGCATACACACAGTTGCTATCGAGATCGTCTGGGAGCCGGTCTGGACCAAAGAGCGCCTGAGCGAAGAGGGGATCGAGATTATGCGTACATGGGGGATTTCGGCATGACAAACGAACAGGCAGAACGCCCACGCCGCGAGGCGCTGAACGAGAGCCGCGTCTGGTGCGTCTATGCCCGACGCAAATATGAGGAGCCGCTGCACGAGATCGGCAACGTGATGGCCGATGATGTCGAGCTGGCAAAGGTCTACGCCCGCAGCATCTACGACGAGTTCGCCTGGATCGAGATGGTGATTGTGCCACGCAGCAGCATTGTAACGATCATTGCATCTTGATTTGAGCGTATACTGTATTTGAGGGATTATGACAAGCACAACAAAACGAACGGATCATGCCGCACTATTCGCAATCCTATCGTCGCTGGCCGACAACAAGCAGGCAATTGGCCGCCGCTATGCCTACTGGTGCAACGGTGCTCCAGCCCTTGAAGCTGCTGTTGCCGCCGCCGCCATGACGCAGGACGAACTCGGCCATGCCCGCACGCTCTATCCGCTGCTCGACAATTTTGCGCAGGCCGAAGCCGACCTCAACCAGATCGAGCCGGAGACGCGCACGCTGCACTATCACCTCGCCTTCCTCGATCAAGATTTTCAGGGCTGGTCAGATTTTGTCGCCACCAATTTTCTGCTCGATACCGCCCTCACCACCTTCTTCAAAGCCGCGCAAGATTCCAGCTACGAGCCACTGCGCCAGCGAGCACGCAAGATCGTGCAGGAGGAGCGGATTCATCAGATGCACGGCGAAGGCTGGGTGCGTCGGCTAGCAAACGCAGGGGGCGCTGTACGTGCAACTATGCTTCGTTCGCTACAACGCCTGTGGGACGAGACGCTCTGCTGGTTCGGCCCCGCCGACGATCCTATCATGCAGCGGCTCTACCAGGAAGATATACTCAACGGCACGCCCGACGAACTGCGCCAGCGCTATTTAGGCGAGATCATGCCAACACTCAACGCGCTTACTATCGAGATGCCTGTTCGCTTTGACGTGGAGACAAAAAGCTGGCAACCAGCACAGCCTTTGCCCTGGTCGCGCTGGAATGCAGTGTCGAGGAGGTTAGAGTGATGGCGCGTGAACAGAAACCAGAACAGAGCTTGAATGAGGAGACGCAGACAAAAGTAGCCTGCCCCTATTGTGGCTCAACTGAAACCGAGCTTTTCTCGCTGTTCGGCCAACAATTGTTGACCGTGCAGTATTATTGTAATCGCTGTCGTACACCTTTTGAGTATATTAAGGACGATGCTGTCCTGCATGACTATGCAGCACGAAAGGAAGGTCCATTATGACAACTACCACCGAACGAACACTGGTAAACTATACCGTGAGCGATGGCATTGCCATTATAGAATTAACCAACGCCCCCGCCAACACTTATAGCTACGAGATGATGAGCCAGCTTGATAGCGCTATTTTGCAGGCGCGATTCGACGAGAACGTTCACGTACTGGTCCTGCGCGGCGCTGGCGAGAAGTTTTTCTGTGCCGGAGCGGATATCAGCATGCTCAATTCCGTCACCCCGACCTACAAGTATTATTTTTGTCTGCATGCCAACGAAACCTTAACTCGCCTGGAACAGACGCCCAAGCTCGTTATTGCCGCCCTTAACGGCCATACGGTCGGTGGTGGCCTGGAAATCGCCCTCGCCTGCGACATTCGCATCGCCCGGCGCAACGCTGGCAAAGTGGGCCTGCCAGAGATCAACCTGGGCGTGCTGCCCGGCACGGGTGGCACCCAGCGCCTTGCCCGCGCTCTCCCCAAAAACAAGGCCATCGAGTACATGACCGAGGGGAAGCTGATGAGCTTTGAGGATGCGCAAGAACTGGGATTAATTAATTATATCTACGAGTCCGAAAACTTCTGGGATCAGGTGATGCAATACGCGAAACAGTTCTGCCCGCCCAATCGCGCCTCTCGCACCGTTGGGCGCATCAAACGCGCCGTCCAATCGGGAGCAGAGGTTGCACTCGCCGACGGGCTGGCGCTCGAACGCGAACTGCAACAACTCTGCTTCCAGAGTGAGGATGCCAAAGAAGGTATTGCAGCCTACAATGAGAAACGCAAGGGCAACTTTAGCGGTCGCTAGCACCTCTTGACGGTAAAGAAGACAGGATTGCAGTGACAATCTCTTCTGGTGTTTTCTCGTTGGTATCAATATGCGTGGCGAACGCTGGGGAGGGAAGCGCTTCTACACATCGTTCGACGCGATCTTTGAGCCAGGAACCTTCTTCTGGAATATCGCCGCGTTGTTCCAGGCGGCGATACAGAGTCCCTTTGCGAGCTAAGAGGCAGAAGTGATAAAAGTCAGGCTCGATCTGGCGCAGACCACCGACAACTTCGTCAAAATATGGCCTGTGCCAGATCGTCATGGGCATGACCAGCGTTCGCCCGTAGCATGTTCTGAGCTGCTCTGCCACCGTGACGACCAGCGGACGCCAGGGTGGCAGATCTTGAAAATCGTAGAAGGTGACTATCGGATTGAGGATAGCTCGCAGCATGTAGCCGACCATTTCAGGATCAAAAAGGAGGCTGTCAGGCAAGCGCTCAACAAGCAGTTCAGCTACGGTCGTTTTACCAGCACCGAATGAGCCATTAATAAAAATGATCATCAGGTAATGAGAATCCTTTCAATAAAAGAAGTTACCTCACACCAACCACCGCAACATTGTTAAACTGTCTATTGTCCGGCCCATGAGCTAAATAGGCGATAGAAAAGCCGTGTTCCAGCATGCCCGGAATAATCTGTTCTTCCAGAGTAGCCTGCAAAGGATCAACTATCTTTTCGCCATCGGCATTAATCCAGGTCGTGGCAAGCACCAGAAACAGCTTACCACCTGGTTTCAGGATACGGCAGAGATCCTGCATAGCCTGTGGGATATCGGACCAGAAATAGAGGGAGTGAATGCTCAGGATTTTGTCGAACTGTTGATCGGCAAAGGGAAGCGCTGAAACATTGCCCTGCTGCAAGATCACGCGTCCCTCGTAAACCGCCTGTGCGTTGCGACGACCAGCAGAACGCACCATTGTCGGTGAAAGATCGATGCCATAAATATGCCCCTGCGTTACCTGCTCGACCATCAATTCAATTGCCCGACCTCCACCAAACCCGATCTCCAACACCTCATCAGTGGGTTGCAGCGCTAATTCTGAGATTGCCCAACCATGCTCCGGTTGGTGCTGACGAACCATCTTGTCGGCAACCAGTCTGCCAACAAAACCGGTCGGACAACGATGCTGACCATTGATAAAAGCGCCAAAACGATCTTTCAAGTTGACCATATCAATTTTCCTCCTTATCTCATCCTATTCTCTTTAGAAGGAATAAAAGCGGCAATAGCAATCATTCAGGCTACTTTCGTCTTATCTCCATTTTTGTAGCCACCAATCCAGATGAGGCATATGCGTACGCTTTGCTGCTTGCAGCATCGCATCAACATCAATCGGCGTTCTACGTAGATCAATACTCAAACGCCCCTGCTCCACGCTCAATACGCCATATTCGGCCCAGGAGACGCTGCGATTCTTCGCCAGTTCGGGACTCCCGGCATTGACTCCCGGCAGGCCAACGCTGCCAACATTGATGATATGTACATCCTCATAACGGCGCACCATCTGAATATGCGTATGCCCTCCCGCCATGATTGTCGCCGCATAGCCCGCAAGCATCTCCCTCACGGTTGCATCGGGCGTCACAGCTGCGATTACGTCGTCGAAAGAGCGAGGAGAGCCATGATAGCATAAAAGCGTTCTCGCTTCGTCAAGAGGCCGCTCAAGCGTGGCGGAGAATGTATGCAGATAATCTCGCTCCGCTTGAGAAAGCTGTTCTGCACACCAGACGGCCAGATTATAGATCGGGCGCGAATTTGCGGCTGCGACCTCTAAAGGAACCTGAGCATTGAGCAACCAGGCATCGGTATTGCCCATAATTACCGGGCAATTGAGCGTCTGTAAGCGAGAAAGCACCTCATGCGGTTGCGGTCCCAGCGCTGCAACATCGCCCAGGCAGATAATCTGATCGATCTGCTCCCGCTTCAGTTCATCCAACACTGCTTCTAGAGCAAACAGATTCCCATGAATATCAGCAATCAATGCAAGTCGCATCATACCTCCTTCTACAGCATTTCTAGCCAGTTTACAATCGTCTCAACGCACTGGGCAAGCGGGTTGATTGTATCGATCGTCAGATGTGGATAAGTGATGGGATAGCTGGATTCGGAGCGGTAATAGCTGAGGTAACCCTGTAAAGCATACCAATCGGTCTGATGGTGGGGAGGCAGCGACAACATTTTACGCGCGTCGATGCGCTGGCTCCATTGCACCGTATCGGAACAACAGCATTCAACGATGGCGAAGGTAGCACAAGTTTCGGCAGCAATCATTTGCGCCTGTCGATAACCAATAATGCTTGTCAAAGGACTATCGCAGATCACGCTCAATCCCTGCAAAAGCTGGCGGCGGGCAACGCGAAACATCACATCATATGATAGCCCGCCGGCAAGCAGCGCATTATTGTCCAGCACATCTGGAACCTGCTCATCCCTATGCAATATGTCGAGAATATCATCTTTGTCGATAAGGGGGCAACATAGCCGCCTGCTCAATGCACGGGCAATAGTGCTTTTGCCGCTTCCAGGCGGCCCTTTCATGGCAATCAACCACATAAGACGCTCCCTATCTTTGAACAAAAGGCGTATGTTTCCCCTTATTTGCTAGCGCTAGTTCTCGCCGCGATGGATCTTGATCCAGGTCTCGACAACCTGATGGGCCAGGCTCATTGGCGGTGGCAGATTTGGCAGTTCATCGACGTGAAACCAGTGCGCCTCGTCGAGTTCTTGCTCATCGACGTGAATTTCGCCACCAGCATAGCGGGCCATATAGCCAACCATCAACTGATGCGGAAACGGCCAGGGCTGGCTTCCAACATATGTGATATCGGTCACCTCCACCCCAACCTCTTCCATTACCTCGCGCTCGACGCACTCTTCCAGCGACTCGCCCGGCTCCACAAAGCCCGCGAGAATACTGAAGCGACGCCCCCAGCCCGGCTTGTGGGCCAACAACACCCGTTCGCCATCATGCACCAGCGCCAGCACCGCAGGAACTGCCGGAGGATAACTGATATGGCCGCAATTGGGACACTCCTTCCCCCAACTCGCCGGGATAATCTCGGTCTGATGAGCACACACGGGGCAATAGTGGCTGTCGCGTTGCCAGAGCATGATCTGAAAAGCATAACCCGCGATACCGTAGAGCGAGGCATCGACCTCGTTGTAGATAGCTCGTAGCTCTACCGCCTTCCAGTTCGACGGCAACGGCGTCTCAGCGCTCACCTCGCACGCCATACACGCCTTGCCATTGAGGATGCCAAGATAGGTAATTGTTTGAGGCTGAAGGGCAGCAAGATCCGCTTCAGAACCGCTCATGATGGCAATACCACCTGACTCGTTCTGTTGCACGAGCAGTTCGCCTTCACGAAAAGGAAACCAGAATGCCGGTCCCTCGGGGGGAAGGGCCGGTGGATAGGTACGTTGAAATGTCAGGGTCATAGGTTATTCTCCTGGGACTGCTCGATGTCGTGTGGAACGTTCAAGGGATTTAGCGGCGGGCAAGGAACGGATCGCGCTCGCGCGGGATATCGTACCAGAGATCATTACACACCTGGCGCTCTTCTTCATCCAACGTAACATCGACACCACGTAAACTTTCTGTTAACTGTTCCGGCTTGCTGGCTCCAAGTATCGCGCTGGTAATGCCCGGCTGCGACAGCACCCAGGCCAGTGCCACCTCAACCAGCTTCTTCCCACGCGGCTCAACGACGCTGGCGAGACGGTCAACGGCAGCGAACGCAGGATCTTTCCAGTAGCGCCGCTGATACATCTCACCGCTATTCTTCAGGGCAAAGCGCGTCCCCGCCTCAACGGCGCGGGTCTGGCGATAGCGACCCGTCAGCACCCCACCAGCCAGCGGATTGTAGACAATCATGCCAACGCCGTGCGCCTGACACAGCGGGACCAGCTCGTCCTCAATCATGCGGAAGAGCATGTTATAGCGGGGCTGCACACTATCATAACGGGCGAGATTGAGCAGCTTGCTTGTCCAGAGCGCATCGGCAAGTCGCCATGCTGGGTAATTGGAGCAGCCAATATAGCGCACCTTCCCGGCATGCACCAGATCGTCAAGTGCTCGTAGCGTCTCTTCAATGGGCGTGGTTGGGTCAAACGCATGCACCTGGTACAGATCTATATAATCCGTTTTCAGACGGCGCAAACTCTGTTCGCAGGCCGCGATAATATGGCGACGGCTCAATCCCTCGTCGTTGGGACCGGTTCCCATTTTGCCATGACACTTGGTTGCCAGCACAATGCGATCCCGCGCACCACGCTCGCTGAGCCAGTTGCCCACGATCTCTTCCGTCCTACCCACACTGTCCAGGTCACCACCCAGCGGATAGACATCGGCGGTATCAAAAAAATTGACGCCTGCTTGATCGGCGACATCCATAATAGCGAAGGACGTTGCTTGATCTGCCTGATTACCAAAAGTCATGGTTCCCAGGCAAATCCTACTCACTTTCAAGCCAGTACGTCCTAATGATGTGATGTTCATGAATGGCTCACTTTACTAGAGGGGACAACTCTGATAGATAGCCAATAGTTCCCAAAAACTTATGCAAGATCAGCATTGCGTCCCCTACCACATTCTTAGTCCAATTCCTATGCCCTTATTATATATCTTAGGGAAGGGCAGGCGTTGTACCGGTCTGTATGCTTTATTGCAAGCTCAAACGTATTGGTAATGAGACAGTGTTCCTTAAATCATTCAGGATGGTCACTTGACGTACTAATATGGTGATGGTGTATTCTACAAGAGATATTTCCGGCATCAGCCGCGCCTCTGTATCGGCGCAATCGTGTTGCTTGATGCGCTTGAATGGGGGTTTTGGAATGACCAGCTGGATAGGCGAACAGCTTGGCAGCTATCGCTTAGTTGATCTTATCGGCCAGGGCAGTTTCGCCGATGTCTACGTAGGGGAACATCTACAACATGGCTCGTACGCTGCAATCAAAGTGTTGCAGGTGCAGCTAGATGATTCTAGCGCGATCGAGCAGTTTCACGCTGAAACACGCACGCTTGCTCGACTCACGCATCCTCATATTATCCGCTTGCTCGATGCAGGCGTACAGGATACGATTCCGTTTTTAGTCATGGATTACGCGGCTGGCGGCACGCTACGGCAACGGCATCCAGGCGGCATGATGCTGCCTCTGCCGCGCATAGTCTCATATATCCAACAGGTCGCGGACGCCTTGCAGTATGCACACGAGCACAAGCTGATCCATCGCGATGTCAAACCGGGCAATATGTTCATTGGGCAGCATGGGACGATTCTGCTTGGCGACTTTGGGCTGGCCCTCACCGTTCAGAGCGGCGGTCTGGTTCTGCCCCACGAGGTTGCAGGCTCCGTCCCATATATGGCCCCCGAACAACTGGCGGGCCAACCATGTTATGCTAGCGATCAGTATGCGCTGGCCGCCGTCGTCTATGAATGGCTCTGTGGAATGCCTCCACTCTTTGACCATAACGGTCTGCCCATGCATGCAACTCCGCTCCCTTTGCATGAACGGGTGCCGGGCATCGCCCCAATTGTCGAAGAGGTGGTATTGATTGGCCTCACCACTGATCCCGCCGATCGTTTCGCCAACGTCCAGGCATTTGCCATCGCGCTCGAACTGGCCGAGAAGGGCTACTCGTTCGATCCGCGCCTGCTTGCCCGTTCCGCCGAACCCGTGATGAGCGTAGCCACGACCGATCCCATTGCCATTGAACAGACCACCTCGGACGATCATGCTGTAATGCTTGTGGCCTCCGCCGAGATGTCGTCGCTCGTTGCCAAAACCTTTCAGATAGCGGCCACAGAACATCCTGTCTCCACGCTACCCAAAACACAACCATCAACGGATGACGAACCAGAAGCAGAGGACGATGTGCCACCGCTTCAAGAGCAACCGATGGTCAGCAAAGCGGCGCATCAAGAGTATGCTCGTATCACCGCCAAGCTAGCAGCGTATGACGGGCGGCGCTCCGCTACTCACTCTATCACACTGGATAAAGAACCAGATAAAAAATCGTCGCCCGTCCTGGCCGGTCTTATTTTTATCATTCTCGTCCTGATTATCATCGGTGGCATCTTCGCAGCCTTTCGCCTCTTTATGTAAAGATCTGTCCTGCTCACGCTACTTCTTTCAGAGAAGAAGTGGTATAATTGCTGAAGATACTGTATTGCTTCACTCATAAAAACGCGGTGTAATATACCCCCACTAAGCAAAGGATCAGGAATCATGCGACTAACCGTTGTTTTAGAACCCAGCGATGATGGTGGCTACACTATCTATGTACCATCATTGCCCGGTTGTATCAGTGAAGGAGATACAAAAGAAGAAGCTCTTGCCAATATCAGCGAAGCT
>JAICIM010000546.1 GCA_025928885.1 Ktedonobacteraceae bacterium
GGGATTGATGACGTTCTTTCCGGCCAGATCGGGCGCTGAACCATGCACCGGCTCGAAATAGGCGTAGTTCTCACCATAGCAGGCGCTTGGCGAAAGTCCCAACCCGCCAATAGTTCCGCTGGCGGCATCGGCCAGGATATCACCATGCTCGTTGCCCAGCACAACCACGTCGAACGTCTCTGGAACCGCAACTATACGGCGGGCCAGATCGTCAACCAGGAACTCTTGATAGCTCAAACTTGAGTACTGCTTGACCGTCTCGCGTACAATCTCGCGGAAGCGGCCATCCGTGCGCGGCTGAATCGAATACTTGGCTCCCAGCGTCACGCGCCCAGGATATCCCGCCTGTTGTCGCTGCACGGCCAGTTCGCAGGCTGTCACCGCCACGCGGCTCATCTGCCGATCCGTGCTGACCCGCACAGAGTACGCGCCCTTCTCATGGACCGGAGGAGCCTGCCACCACGAACCGCTGCTGGCAAGCGTGCCAAGTTCGGCAACATCTCCCTCGCGTGGAGGATACATCCCTTCCAGGTTATCGCGCACAATCACATAGTCGATGTGTTCAGGATAGCGCATGGGAGAGAGATAGCCGGGCCGCCAGCGTACCGGGCGAATGTTCACATACGTCTCTTTGCCCCAGCGCAGATACCACAGGATCGGACGGCTGGGACCACCACTCGCGCCAAAGAGCGTGCAATCAGCGGAATCGATGGCGTCGCGGGTAACGGCGGGAAAGGTCTCGCCATATTGCGCCTGCGCCTCGCGTCCGCTGATCGCCTCTACAAAGTTGATCGTTGGTGCGAGTTGGCGCAGGATCTCAACGGTGGGACGCACCACTTCGGGAGCGGCATCATCCCCACCAATCACGCAGACGTTGAGCTGAGAAGGCGCATTGCTCATCGCAAGGTTCCTTCTGCGAGAATGTAATTGATAATACCCCCAGCTTCCACGATACGCGCCACGAAGGGATCGAGCGGCTCCGATTGGAAGACCTGCCCGGTGGTGAGATTTTGAATGCGACCGGTAGCAAGATCGACATCAAGCTCCTGCCCATCCTCGCTGGCAAGGACCGCCTCTTCACAAATCAGAACAGGCAGACCGATATTCACGGCGTTGCGGTAAAAGATACGGGCAAAGCTGCGGGCAATCACGACTTTCACGCCGGTTCCCAGGATCGAGGAGGGCGCGTGTTCGCGGGACGAGCCACAACCGAAGTTATGCCCAGCCATCAAGATATCGCCCTGCTGCACGTTTGGCGCGAACTCTGGCAGCACCTCGCACAGACAATATTTCGCCAGCTGCGCCCGGTCCGTCGTCACGTTGTAGCGACCAGGAATAATTATATCGGTATTAACGTTATCGCCAAGTTTCCAGATACGGCCCATGATGGTATGTTCCTTTCGTCTCTTCTTCTTGCCAACCAGCTACAAAATGTTGCGTGGATCGGTGATATGCCCGGTCAGTGCGGTTGCGGCCACCGTTGCGGGGCTGCCCAGGTAGATCTCTGCTGTTGGATCGCCCATACGACCGGTGAAGTTGCGGTTCATGGTGGTCAACGCACGCTCTCCGGGAGCCAGCACGCCGAAGTGACGGCCAATGCAGGGACCACAACCAGGCGTACCAACTGACGCGCCAGCTTGCGCAAAGATTTCGAGATAGCCGCGCCGCATCGCCTCAAGATAGATCTCACGGGAGGCGGGAATGATCACCATGCGGATCTCAGGATGAATATGCTTGCCGCGCAAGATATTCGCCGCAATCTCAAGGTCGTCGAGACGGCCATTGGTGCAGGTTCCCAGGAACACCTGATCGATTTTGATATTCTCGACCTGCTCGACTGGTACAACGTTGTTGACATCGGGCGGACAGGCGACCAACGGCTTCAATTTCGAGGCATCGATCTCAACCACGCGCTCGTATCTGGGATTGTGTGCGGAAAGCATAGGATACTCTTTATCGGTGCGACCGCGCAAATATTCGACCGTCTTCTCATCAGCTGCGACGATACCAGCTTTGCCGCCCATCTCGATTGCCATGTTGCAGAAAGTGAAGCGCTCGCTCATCGAGAAGCTCTCGACCAGTTCGCCGCTGTATTCGAGGGCGCGATAGTTGGCACCATCCACACCAATGATGCGCACCATTTCCAGGGTCACATCTTTCGCAAAGACGCCAAAAGGCAGCTCGCCCGTCATATGGACGTTGATCGTTGCTGGCACGCGGAACCAGGAGCGCCCGGTTGCATAGGCCACGCCGATATCGGTAGATCCCATGCCGGTTCCAAAGGCACCGAACGCGCCATAGCTGCACGAGTGGCTATCCGCACCAACGATGATGGAGCCAGGCGTGACGAAGCCTTTCTCCGGCAAAACCTGATGGCAGATGCCCTCCTGCAAGATATTGATATCCTGCTCTTTGGCGAAACCGCGTACATCGCGCTGCAGGGTGGCAGCGGCAATGGTCGAGGCCGGGATGATGTGATCGAAAACGAGATGAGCACGCTCTTTATCGAAGACTTTTCCACCGGTCAGCTTCGAGAGCTTACGAAATGCCTGCATCGCCAGCGGGGTCGTCGTATCGTGACTCATTACATGGTCAACCTCAGTCACGACGGTCTCCCCTTGCTCAACGGGGCGGCCCAGTTTGTAGCTAAAAATCTCTTCGACTAGCGTTCCCATATCAAGTTTCCTTTCTCCTGATACCAGTTGAGAATAAACGTATCAACTTCTTCCTGACTCAGGGAACCACGTTCCGAACGCTCTTTGAGCGTCTGAGTCAAACGAATCACCTCATCATTATTTAATTCAAGCCCCAGCGAGGCCGCGCGATGGCCCACAGCATAACGTCCGGTAATACGCGAACCGACCGTAATGCTGCGTGAGAGGCCAAAATCGCCGGGATCGAGTATTTCATAGGCACGCGGATTGCTCAGCACCGCCTTTGTATGCACACCCGCTTTATGTGCAAAAGCATAGGCCGATGTGATCGGCATATTAAAGGGAATAGCGGTATTCAAACAGCCTGACACATACTGGTCAAGCTCCATCAAACGGGTCAGATCGTACTCGTTCAGTTGCTCTGGATAATGAATGTATAATTGCGAAATGATGCCGCTCAGAGAGGCAATGCCGTTGCGCTCACCGATACCCAGCACCGTCACGTCCAGGCAGTCAGCGCCACCCTCGAAGGCCGCGATGGTGTTGGCAATGGCACAACCGGTATCGTTATGGGCATGAAACTCGATGCCCACGTTGGGATAGCGCTCGGCACAGATGCGGATCAGGCGCTCCACCTGACGCGGCGTGGCGATCCCAACCGAATCGGGCAGGCCGATGCGCTGTACACCGGCCTCGACAACGGCATCAAAGACCATCAACAGATCGACGATATCGCTGCGAAACGCATCTTCAGCCGAGAAGCGCACATAGCGTCCGGCATCACGAACCTTGCGGATCAGCGGCACCGAATCCGTGATGATTCGCTCGATTGGCCTTCCATGACTATATGATCGCAACTCATTTGAAGTGCCATAAAAGAGGTTGACACCATCCACAGGCGTCTCAAGCGCGGCCTGTACATCGGCCTCGACACAGCGCACATGGGCGATGATCCGTGAGCGCAGGTTGAGAGAGCAGAGTTCGTGGATCGCCTGGGCCGTTTCGGGCGACGAGATGGGCGACGGCACCTCGATATATGGCACGCCAACGGTATCGAGCAACCGGGCAATGTTTACACGCTGTTCATGCGTAAAGAACGCCCCGGAAAACTGCTCGCCCTCGCGTAGCGTCGAATCAAGCAGCGTTAATCTTCTCATCGTGCTTCCTCCCCTTGCACCGCGAGTTGGCGCAACACTCGTTCGAGTACGTCGATGGCGTGATGATATTCAGCGATGCGTATATGCTCCTGCGGCGTATGATCCAGGCGCGAGTCGCCCGGCCCATAGGCCACAATGTTCTGTCCCCACGTTGGTCCAACCACATTCATATCAGATGTACCGGTTTTATATTTGAAGACCGGCTGCTGACCGGTGGCGCGGATCGCCACGTTAAAGGCGCGGGCGAGTGGCGTTGTGCGCGTGGTCTGAAAGGTCGCTTCCTCGCCGGTAAAGCTCAGTTGAATGTCGTCCTCGTAGGCCCAGCGCCCCAGCTTCTCGCGCAACTCGGCAATATCGAAATTGGGTGGCAGGCGATAGCCAATCATAAAGCTCGTTTGCTCTTCCAGGCCATCCTGCTGGCTATTGATGCTGCGTAGCGAGGGCATCAGCGAGGCGAAGGGCGAATTGCCAGCGTGCTGTTTGTTCCACTCAGCTGCGTGCTGGCGCACTCGCTCCCAGAACGCGGTGGCATCTTCGTTACTGCTCGGCTGCGGACCGGCGCTATGGCTCAGGGGGCGCACGACGCGACCATGTATGAGCAAACGCCCTTTATAGCCAATCGTCACGCCCTGGCTGCCGCTCGGCTCTCCAATCACACATGCCTCCGGTCGATAGCGATCCACGACGGCTCGTGCGCCCTTCGAGGTGGCCGACTCCTCTTCCACCGCGCCAACCACGATCACCGGACGGGCCAGATTGCCACTTTGTGCAAGCCTTGCGGTAGCGCTCACGAACGCAGCCAGCGGCCCCTTCGCATCAACGGCACCACGACCGTAGAGAATGCCATCCTCTAAACGCACGGGAATGTTGCCGCGCACCGTATCCATATGCCCTAACATCACGATTGGTGCCGCTTCTGGCGCGTCCTCGCCTGTTTGCCCGCCGTAGGACGCGTGTGTGCTGGCAACGAAATTGCCCGCTTCATCGACATAGGCGTGCAAACCAAGCGCACGGGCCTGCTCTGCCAGATAGTGGGCCAGCGCTCCCTCCTGGCTGGAATA
>JAICIM010000297.1 GCA_025928885.1 Ktedonobacteraceae bacterium
GCTGAAAAAATCAGAAGAACTTCTCATGTCAAATCGGTTTGGTTATGCTATACTCATAGACGCTTGAGCTATGCACCGTTGATTGAATAGAGGCTTGGAGGCGTAGTATCTTGAATTCAATGCAAAAATCACTGGTAGCTTTCGATACTGATCACATCAAAAACTATGTTTTTGGCACTGATAGATTAAAGGAGAACAGGGGAGCCAGTGCTTTACTTGATCGTCTCAATCGCCAGGTGATGGCAGAAATTGCCGGTAATTATGAAATCGAAGAGGATGATATTATCTATAAGCATGGTGGCTCCGGGTTATTTGTGGTGGATAGCAAGAGAGCGGATGAGTTTGGGCAGGAGGTGCAAAAGAAATACAGGGAATTGACTGGCGGTGGTGCATCGATCACCTATGCTGTGCAGCCGCTACCAGCCGAAGCGCTTCAGGGAGGCAGAGATGATCTGTTAACGCACGACCTGAGCAAGACGTACACCCTTGATGTGATGCGCTATAAGCTGCGTGCGGCGAAAGATGCTCCTGCAAACATTCAGGCGCTTTCTTCTCATCCGTTTATGCGACCCTGCGATGCCTGTGGCGTGTTCTATGCTGAGAAAGAGGATCGCGACGAGGAAGACGGTGATACCTTTTACTGTAAGAGCTGTTCTTATAAAATGAAAGAAGATAGGGCGTTTAGGGGTCAGATAAACAGTATAGGTGAGGAGAAAGAACAGTTCCTCTGGCATCGCGTCATTTCTCGTTTAAAAAATGAAAACTATAATTTTAGTGGATTTGAGAAAGTAGATCGCCCTAGAGACTTTAATGAGTTCCGCCAATTTGCCGAAACCTCCAAAGAATACATTGGATTAATCTATGCCGATGCAAATAATATGGGCGCACTCATCGATGAGTTGGCAACGTTGAAGGCGCTCAAGAACTTTGCCAAAGAGGTTGACGAGGCGGTTATTATCGCCATGAGTCGAGCCATTAAAGCGCATCTCCCTGTTGTTGAGATTGAAAGGCAGGAGAGAAAAGAAGGAAAGACGCTCGTGCCAGTCTTTCCTTTCGATATCTTGCTTGTGGGTGGTGATGATATCGTGATGGTGACGAGTGCCGCTAAAGCGATGGATGTTGCTCTGGCGATTGCCACCGAATTCCGCAAACTTACTGCTGAGAATGAACTGATCAGGGAGGCAACGGCATCCGTGCTGGGCAAACTCACTGCTGAGAATAGACCGATTCAGGAGATAACGGCGGCCCGGCTGAGTCTATGCGTTGGGGTGGTTCTTGCTCCCATCAAATATCCCTTCGGTTTGCTTCAGGATATGGCCGAAAGTGCGTTGAAATTTGCCAAGAAAACATCGGCCAACGATAGGGAGAAGGTGAAGAATCAAGAGGAACTGGCAGCATTTGATGGCACTCGTATTAATTTTCAGGTGGTGACAGGTGGGAGCCATCCTAATTTTAATGAGACATATAGAAAGGTCTATCAGCACAAGGATAAAGACAAAAAACTTGAGTTCCATGCGTCGTTGCGTGCCTATAAACCGGAGGACTTAGCCCTTTTGCTGCAAGCTGTTCGTGAAGGGCATACATTGAATCTAGGACGTACAAAATTGCATCAGTTGCGCGAAGCAATACTGGAGAAGAATCTAACGACTGCGGTACAGATGGGGCTGGCGACGCTGCGCAACTGGCAAGAGCAGCAGCGCATATTTGTTGTTGAAAGCGTGTATGAATTTGGCGGGCGTTATCAGATGTCGCGCAGTGATCCCGATAATCCCGTTTCTGGCTTCCCACGAGTAACTTTTCCCTGGTTTGCTGACGGCAAACATCACGACAGAAGTGTGTACCGCACCTCTCTGCTCGACTTTATAGAATTGTATGATTTTGTGACAAGAGAAGGGGGGGAGTAATGGCGACGAAGTTTGACCGCATTGAGATCTCTTATACCCTGACCTTTGAAACCTCGTTTCACTGTGGCACCGGCTTGCGGATGGCTCTGATTGATCGCACTGTCATTCGCGATCGTGACGAGTACCTCTATGTTCCTGGCTCGACCATTAAGGGCGTTGCACGCGAACATTGCGAACGACTGGAGTATATGTATAGAGAAGATGAAAGCCAGGAAATACGCGATCTGATTCATAGCCCACATGATGCTGGAAAAGCGCTCATATCTCTAGGAAAACATATAACCATGATCTCGCGTATTTTTGGTTCCCTCTATCATCCTGCTCATCTCTTTTTTGAGGATGCTCACCAGCAGGACAAAGAACAGTATGATGTAAAAGAAAAGGATGGGCGGGGAAGATATAAGAAAATGCAGACCAGCATCTATACCCAGGTGCGGCTCCATCGCCTTACTCGTACTTCCGCATCTCGTGCGCTCTATACCAGCGAGTTCGGGGCCAAAGATATAACGCTGGACGGAAAGATTAGTGGCTGGCTGCGCTGTACTCCTATTGAGGAGATCAGCCCGCAAGGACCAACCTATTCTCTCCTGCTCTTGCTGGCTGGCTTGCATATGCTTGATCGTGTCGGCGGCAATAAATCAACCGGGAAAGGGAAATGCCGCTGTGACATTCAAACCGTAAAAATCGGCGAACAATCTTATCCAAAGGAGAAGTGGCAGCGCTGGTTTGATCATCTGGATGTCCTGGCTCAATATCCTGAACTGCGCGAGGAGGATGAGGAGGAATGAAGCAGATCGCTATTCAACTCACTGCCGAGTCGCCGCTGACTATTCGTGCTGATCACGCTCCTGGCGGTGCGGCAACAGCCTCTTACATTCCAGGCACGACATTTATTGGTAGCCTGGCGGCTGTGCATCGCATGCTCTATTCAGAGCCGGAGAAAAGAGAGGAGTTCGAGCGGCTCTTTCTGCATGAACAGATCCATTATCCTGACCTCTATCCTGCTATTTTTGCAGATAAAAAGCTAGGGCGCAATTTGCCTGTCTATTCTCTCCCCAAAACGGCTCAAAGCTGTAAGCGCCATCCGGGATTTCGTTTCGCCGAAAGCGAGGAGAACGATGCACATGGAGTGCGCGATAGCCTGATTGATTGGCTGCTCTTCAGCGTAAAAGGGTCAAAGAGTGCGGAAGCCCTCAGCGCATTGATAGAGCATAAAAAATGCCCCTCTTGTCCGGCCACGATGGATCATCTCTCAGGCTATTACCGGCGCAGCCATTCTGTGTCTGTTGATCCGCTTGATGGTTATGAATTCTCCCGTATGGACAAAGCTCTGGAGAGCGAATACACACGTTTACAGACGCGCACGGGTATTGATCGCGACTCAGGGACAGTGCAGGAAGGAATCCTCTATAACCGTATGGTCTTTGAGGAAGGCATGCGTTTCTGGGGAGTGATTAACGTGTATGATGAGGAGCTGCTCCCAGCTTTAACGGAATTCCTTGAAGAAGCCGGGTATCAGAGCCTGGTACGAATCGGCACAGGACGCACTCGTGGCATGGGAAAAGTAACGTTTGAGATAAAAGCGGATAAGAGGGCAGAAAAACAGTATTTCGCAGAGTTTGTTGAGCGCCTGTCTGCATTTGATCTGCTTGTGCATGCACAAAATATCCAGGACTCGCGCTACTTTTTTGCTTTGACACTGCACTCTCCTTTGATCTTATATGATGAATTTTTGCGCTATCGTGGCACTATTGATGAGCAAACCCTGTTACAGGACATGTTGCACTGGGGAAATAATCAGGATATCAAGCTGAAGCAGATCTATCAGGCGGTCAGCATCAGGCGTATGACGGGTTGGCAGGAGATATGGGGGACGCCGCGCATGAATGAATATGCGATTGACGCTGGCTCTGTCTTTTTGTTCGCATGTGATGTTGCGGATGGAACGCCAGAGAAAGCAATGTTGCTAAGAAAGCTGTTTGAACTTGAAATGCAGGGGGCGGGAGCAAGACGGGCCGAAGGTTTCGGCCGTGTGTGTGTGTCGGATCAATTTCATCGGGAGAGAAGAATGCTATGAACAGAGAGATGCAAATTATTCGCGAGGTGAATAGTCAGGCGGAAGATTTTTACCTGGATGCCGTTCGGCTCGGCGATCATGCCGCGCATGTGATTGGCCGCCAGCGCCGCTCCCAGATGACTGGATTAGAGAATGTCGCCGATAGCGCCTTGAAGACATCGGATATCTTTGACTATATTAAGCGGCAGACAGCGCGAAACCCTTTCTGGCAGCGGGGCTTCCCAGGCGAGAATCAGCCCGAGCAGGAAAGACATACAACAGATGCTATGGGATTTGGTGAACGCTTGATTCATCATCTCCGCGCTGATATGTTAAAAAAACTTGCCATAATATGTGAGCGGCTCAAAATTGATGAGTCTACCTACGAGAATCAGCACGTACGGCGGCAGATTCACCTGCTGTTAATTCGCCAGTTTGTTCATCAGATGGTGACGCAATATGAGTTCCGGGCTAGCCCGGCTACCGCACGAAGGGAGCGTCGGTAACTATGCTCTCTGCTCCATTGCTTCAACGGCTCTGGGATATGAGCGATACCATGTTATATCCAGATGCCGTGACCTTCGCTCAGCATCTCATCAACGAAAAAGGCTGTTCGCCTTTGCCTACAAGCCAGGTTATGGGGTTGTGGAATATTGCGAAGGCGGCCAATTATGGCGAACTGCTCCATTTTATCAGGCATCAGCGCGACCGGAACTGGCCTGCCTCAAAGAAAGATATCAAAACCTTTTATACCGAACTGGACCAGTGGTTTGGCACGCTAAGAAATAGGCTGGTCAAAAATGAATTTCGCCTGCTCTCTCAAGGGTTGAAGCCTGTTGCTGCCAATAAGGAAGTTGATGAAATCATGGCAACGTTGGCCCGCGAGTTTATTCAGCACCTCGTCGCTGAAAATGAGTTGCTGTCAGCTCAGAGGGCGGAAGAACAACGATCAAGGAGAAGATAGAGACATGACCACATCAAGAGATATGATCACACAACGTTATGAGCTGCGCAACCGCTATCTCTTTACCGGTAAGCTGGTGATGCTGACTGCTTTTCATATTGGTGGAGGTCGTGTCACTTTGAGTAATAGCGATAGCCCCGTCGTGCTGACGCCAGAACTGCTTCCCTTTATTCCCGGCTCAAGCTTCAAAGGGGCTTTGCGTAGCACGGTTGAAAAACTGGTTCCCAGCCTGCCTGCTGAGGCTGGCCTTTCTTCCTGTGGTCTGATCGAACCGTCCGACGGTGAGGTAAAAGCGCAAGCAGATCAGCGACCCTTTTGCCCGACAGTGCGTTCACGGGATCTTACACAGAGGCTGAGGTTAAGTAACAATCCAGATGAGGCAAAAACGATCCAGAAGCAGATCTTTAAAGATCTTTGCGACACCTGTAAGCTCTTTGGTTCGCCTTTTGCGGCGGCACACGTGAATATCAGCGATCTCTATATGGCAGAGAAGGAATGGAATGGTGTCGTACAGGTTCGCGATGGCGTGGCTATTGATCGCGATAGTGAGAAAGCTAAAGATAAGTTAAAGTACAATTTCGAGGTCGTGCCAGCCAGCGCCACGTTTGATTTGACCATCACGCTTGAGAATGCAACTGATGAGGATTTACAACTGTTGTGTATGGGGTTGAGCGAGTTTGTACACGGATTCGGCTATATTGGTGGTAAGCGTTCGCGTGGATTGGGTGCCTGTCGCCTGGATAATTTGAAGATCCGCTCGTTGATACTTGACGAGCCGAAGCTTGATAAGAAGGTTCGTTCCGAGCGCCTGAAAAATTATCTGTTGCGTGGTGAAAAAGCACTTGATAAAGAAGCGCTTGAAGATGAGAAATGCAAGGAATTTCTGAATGAGCAGATTGATGCTATTTTTAAGCGTGCCGCGAACTCACATTGATCGTCATTGAAGGGAGTAGAAGGTTATGTTGAAGAAACTGGTGAACGAAGCTTTTTTTACATTGCGTATCAAAGCAACCGGGCCGGTCCTGATTAAATCCGGGCGCGCTACGGTCAACGGTCCCGATATGACGCCCGTGCTGACGTTTCGTAACGGTCAGCAAGAGGTCTTCTTGCCTGGCAGTTCGCTCAAAGGCGTGTTTCGCAGCCATAGTGAAAAGGTGATTTGCAGCCTGAAACAGCAGGTTGTATGTTATCCCTTCTTTGGCAACGAGGATAAAGAGGTGGACCTGGAGCAGCGGCGGAAAGACTACCGCGATTCTTGTGGTGCAATATTTAACGAGCTAGCAAGAGACGGTCAGATGCGTAAGAAGATTGAGAATGAAACGCATTATGTCTATGCCAATTCCTGTCCGGCCTGTCGTCTCTTTGGCTCAACCGGTTTTATCGGGCGCATCTCTATCGGCGATGCGTATCAGGATGAGGCCACGAAGGCGATTACCGAACAACGTGACGGTGTTGGCATTGATCGTCTCACGGGTGGAGCGAGTCATGGAGCCAAGTTTGAGCTGGAGGTGGTCAGCACCGGAGCGATCTTTGAGACGGATATCCATCTGCGCAACTTTGAGATCTGGCAGTTGGGAATGCTCTTTGTGGTGTTGCAAGATCTGGCCGACGAGTTAATTCGGATCGGGTCTGGTCGTTCGCGTGGACTGGGGAAAGTCACTGCTGAGATTAGCGATCAGGAGCATAATGGGCGTCCGGGCGGCTTTGTGATCAGCAGTATACGCGATACGAACGAGCCGGAGAGCGAATTATGGGGTCTGGGGCGCTGGCTCAATGACGGCAGCTATGGCACGCAAAAGGATGATTTTCTCAAGAATGTCTCGCCGTCGGCACAGAGCCAGCGCGGTATTCGTGACCAGCGTGTCTTTCTCGGCGAGGCGCTGACCACCCTGCAAGAGGTGGCTATTAACGATTTTATGGCAAGAATACGAGGCTGGCAGCAGCCTGATATTCCGAAACATTTGCCCGATGTTCCTGGAAATCTTGAGCGTAACGGGTCGGCGAGGCGCTGATTAAAGAGAGGGCGTGAGAGGAGCAAACAACTGCAATGGCAAATGAAGTAGTATACACAGGCCAGCTCACAGACTCAGAGTTTCTTGTCTTGCTCAAGGCGTGTCACGATGCCAGGATGTTCTCAGGAGCTTTAGTTTTAACCGAGCAATTTCCTCGACACGTGATTAAAAGGAGGGAGCAGCAAGATTTGTTGTTTTTCAGCGATGCCAGTTTTCCTGTTCCCTGGAATGATGCCAATGTTACTCCCTGGCATACCTATCTGTCGGGTCGCATCTTTACTGAGCAGTGGGAGTTGCGTTGGACGCGGCAACCAGAGGGGATTCGGGTTGTCTATCTTGGATCTACTGAACATAGTGGGACGTTGCGTGATTGTAAACTGAACGCCTGTATAAACGACAAAGGGGAGCCGCCTGTACCCGCCGACAGGCAAGTAAAATCTTATTATCTCTTTGGAAAGCGCCTGAGTTTGAACGATGCGAAGAAGATCGGGGCGAAGCGGGGTGATTTTGCTGAGGCGCGTATTCCTCGCTTGTTGAGATATCCTGCTGCTAATTGGAGTGAGCAGGATGCAGACAAGGCATTAAAGATGCCATATATGCAATTGCGTGTGCTTGAATACATGGACAAAGCGGGCTGCGTGGTCTTATCGCGCTTCCAGTGTTTGAGTACAATAGAGGAACAGCAGGTAGAGGAAGAACAACATGAATCCATATGATTTTGTTCGTATTGATTGGGAGACTCCTCCTGATCGTCGGCCTCCTGTCTGGCACCATAGGCTGGTATCTCAGGAGGGAACACCCCTTTTTGCCGGTCAGCTAGAGGTTGACGTGTATGCTGAGACCCCCATATTCATCGTCGATCCGCGTGCTGTCTCGTCAGATCCCAGGAAGCCAGATCGTTTTATTCAGAACAGTCAAGGGGAGCATATCATTCCCGGAAGTTCGCTTAAAGGGCTGCTTCGTGGCCTCGTAGAAACGTTGGGGAATGGCTGTTTAACGCTGTTTGATGGGCGCTATGAGCATAGTAGAATCGACTATACGCGTAAAATTCCCCGATTATTTCAGCATTGTAACGACACCAATGATTTATGCATCGCGTGTCGTCTTTTTGGCACATTGAAGGAACGGAGCCGAAGTATTTTTCTCGGCAAAGTCAATATAGGTGACGCAGTGGCCTCCAACGACGAGGTGTATCTGTATGATCCAATCTATACTCAGCCTTTGATGGAACCGAAGCCGCACCATGAGAGCTTTTACCTTGATGTGCCTCGGGAGCATATCGCGGGACGCAAATATTACTTTCACCATTCGCCCGATGACGGACCGCTTACTGAGAATCGGATTATTCGTATGGGGGGCAGGCCCGCCAACCGCTTTATCCAACCGCTGAATCAAGATACAAAGTTTCATTTTCGGATAGATTTCACCAGCCTGGAGGCCGACGAGTTTGCTGCTCTGTTGCTGGCTATCATTCTCGAAGAGAATATGCGTCACAAGATCGGCTATGGTAAACCGCTGGGCCTGGGGTCGGTCTA
>JAICIM010000308.1 GCA_025928885.1 Ktedonobacteraceae bacterium
GACAAGATCCTCTTCTTGGAGCTTTTTCAGGATGATGCCGCCACCCCAACCATTCCAGAAGTCCATCCGGCCATCCGTTTCAATCACAATAATCGGTACTGGCAGCGCATCGAGGCCCGTTCCAATGGCATTCACTTCAAGACAGGAATGCCCGACTCCGATGCCTATATAGATACGTTTGCTGCTGGTGGTCATTTTAGTGGCAATGTTGGTATTGGCACGACCAACCCTCCGGTCACGACGCTCGAAGTCAAGGGCGGCGACTTCCAGATAGCTGTCACCAATGCCCAGGATCATCGCTGGGGGCTGGTCAACTGGGTGGATGACAAGCTCTATTTCCAGTATCGCGCGGATGGAACGCCGCTTACGAACGGGATGTGGCTCGACAATAAAGGCATGCTCACCGTGGGTGGTGGTATCACGGCAAATAGCCTCGCTCTAGGTAATAACACGTTGCAGCAGGGGATTAACTGGGCCGGGACAGATCAGGCTCCATTTAGTAGCGTTGCCAGTGGAACGCACAGCATCGCACCACTGGCTTCATCTAACGCCATCAGAATTCTTGGTGGTGACGGTGGCGTGCTGGCCGTCAACGCTGGCGACGTACTTGTCTGGGCCTCGTATGGCGTCGTGGTCAAGGGCGATTTGTGGGCGAGAAATAAGTATTTCCTGATCGATCATCCCACAAAGCAGGATCATCACCTGATCCACGCCTGTTTAGAGGGTCCAGAATCGGCGGTCTACTATCGCGGCGAGGCGCAGTTAGCACGGGGACGCGCAACTATTCGCCTGCCTGAGTATTTCGAGGCATTGACGCGTCAGGAGGGCAGAACCGTTGTGTTGACGCCGAAAGGTCGAGAGCCGTTTCTCTTGAGCTATGAAGATATTGTTGATGGCGTGCTGAAGGTCTACGGAACCTGTAGCGATGGCTCTTTCGCCTGGGAGGTCAAAGCGGTCAGGGCAGACGTAGAGCGGCTAGAAGTAGAGAAGAAGAAATAAGGAAAGGAGGCTTCAATGGCTAATCTTGAAATAACCTATGTCAATATCGGGCAGGGCGATTGTACATTGATAAAATGCCCCGATGGGAAAACGGTCATGATCGATTGTGGTATGAAACACGGTTCCACCAATGATGATTGGCAAAATGCAAGAAATCAGAAAGATGTAGATGATGCTGCTCTAACAAAGCTACAAAGAGCAAAAATCAGACCTAAAAACTATGCGGCGTTGCTGAGTGCGGCCCAAAAAAAGCTGGGTATAAGTAAAAAAGCTTACAAGGATGAAAAAGATTATGTAAATCTAGTGACGGCTGGCGTCATCAAAAACGCAGTGGCAAGCATCCTTCCTCTGTCAAAGAAGATCGATTACCTCATTTTAACGCATCATGATGATGACCATTATAGCGAAGTAGCAAATTTGACTCTACAGGGGGTCAAGTTCGGCAAAGTGTATTATAGCGGTCCCATCGAGAAATATCGAGCGCTACGTAAAAATTACTACCCGCCTGCAAACGTTGATGAATACATATCAGTTACGATTAATGGCGTTGCGCAGGCTAATCAGACCATAATAGAAAAGGCAACGGATGTGACGATTCTTTGCCAGACAAGTAGTTTGGACATTATTGATGATACAACGAATGATGTGAAAGTTACCATTCTTGCCAGTAATGTCCATACGAATCCTGCTGATAAGATGAAGAACGTTACAAACTTTAACTTTGGTGCTGAGGATATTAATGGCAGAAGCATCGTTACCATGATCAGGTTTAAGAATGATAAAATTCTGGTACTGGGTGACGCTACTACCACTACGGAAAGTTTTCTCGTTTCTACGTATGGCGCTGCATTACAGGCCGATACTCTGCGCGTCGGTCATCATGGTAGCGAAACCTCGTCTTCACAGGCATTGATTGATAAGGTTCAACCTGGTTTTGCACTGATCAGTTGTGCAAAATATAATTTTTTTGGGCTGCCTCGCAAGCTCATTACAGACAGATATATCACATATTTTACTGCATCTTTAATTGATGTCGATCAACATGATTTATCATTCTACAAGAATAAGGATGACTATATGAGTAAAACAATTAAGCAAGCACTCTGGCAAACCTGGTCAATTGCGATAAACACAGTGAGTTATGACGGAGCATAATAGAAAGCGGAATCAGGGAGAAACGGGAGATGGATATTGCACAATTGGAGCAAATATTTGCTGATCATACGTCTGGTGGCATCCTCACACTGGATAGCACTATATTGGGATCAAACGAGATTATGCAATTATTTGAGACCTATCTTGTCGATAAGCAGCTTGTTATCAACAGCGCTACCGTCAGCCTGCCACAAAATGATAGTATTGCGGTGAGTGGTGTGGCAGGAGGGCTTCCATTCGCCGGAATGACCGTGAATGTTACATTTAGCGTCGTTAATGGAACAACTGAGCTGTATTTGAGCGCTGATACTCCTGCTGGTTGGACTCTTCCAGATAGTTTTCTGGCCTGGAAACATCAGTTTTTCCCATCTCTGCGATTTCTGACCCCACCTGTTCTTCTGCTTGGCACATCGCATGCCCCACCGGACAGCAGGTATGGGTTATTTTTTCGGGGGACACTTGACGCAACTTCAGTCCTGGGTCCGTTTATCTGGTTAATCAGTGGGCAAACGTCTATGGCGCTGCAAGGGGAAATCACCATCGATGCGGTTGGACCACAAATGGTTCTTGCTACCAGTCCTGTCGCTGGTTTTACACTTGGTTTCTTTCAGCTATCCCCTGTTTCTCTTGAAGTTGCTACTGATGTAACCGTGCTGCAAAATCCCTCGCCTTTGAATCCTCCTGTTGTCCTCCGTGTCAAAACGGGGATAGGATTGCAAACGACCGCGAAAACCTTCACTATCCCATTAGTGGCAGATTTTTATGGGCAGGATCTCGTTGTATTCAATGCCGATTTGAATCAGGTTGTCAACGCGTCTCTACAAGAGTTTGCGAGTTTGCTCAATAATATTGATATCAACAGGTCCGATCTTCTTCCTCCAGGTCTTACGCTGCCAAATATCATTAAGCTCAAATATCTGACTTTTCAGGTTGTGCCAACTGGCGCAAAGCAGCTTAAAATGGTCAGTATCGGGGTTGAGAAACAGGATGGCGCGTGGAATCTGGCAGATACTATTGCTATTGATGATATCTGGATCAGTTTCGCCGTCACCGATCCGCTAGAAATGAAGTATCTTTCGATTGGTCTCTATGGAGTGATCAGCATTGGCGGTGGAGTGCTTGAACTTGATGCCGTGTATCCAGATTTTTCTTTCACCGGACGGCTGCAAGAGGGAACAGAGATCAACCTGTTGGAGATGATCGAGCATTTCTTAGGGACAAGTGAGACTTCCAATATCGGGTTAGATGCGTTGGACGTGGTTGGTTTGAGCTTTTCACTACAACCTTCTCCTCTGGCTTATTCGGCAGAGATTGACTTAGATGGTAGCTGGTACATCGGTCTCATAGATTCTGTCTTTCTGGAGATAAGAGATCTATCATTTAGCATGAGCAAATTGGCAGGGTCCAGCATCACTGGTAGCCTTGCTGGAACAGTTACTATCTCTGGTATTAATGTCAGCATATCGGCCAGCCATCCCGATGCAGATGGAGGGTGGATTTTTGATGGCAGCACAGGATCGGGCCAGGAAATTCCCATTGGCACACTGATAGAGGATGTGGTCAATCTGTTTGGTGATGTATCTCTCCCACCAGCTATTACAGACCTGACTATTGAAAACCTTCACGTCCTTTTCAATACAAATACCTCGGATTTCACTTTTACCTGTGAGGGGATGCTGCCTCTGGGCGATGAGGCGGTAACTATTGTCGTCACCATTGATTTGCAATATGAAGCTATTACTAATACCTATACAAAAACATTTGGCGGCACGATCACCATTGGCTCGCGCCAGTTTGCGCTCCGTTTCGATCAGAGCAACACCACCACCTCGTTGATTGCCACCTACGACAAGCAGGGCGGCGAGAAGATCAGGGTCAAGGAAGATCTCATTGCCCCGCTTTCTACTGCTGTCTCGCAGTATATCCCCGATAACCTGGAAATTGACTTCAAAGATGTGCTGTTCGTCTTCCGCAAAAGCGCTCCAGCTCAAGATGGCAGCACAATAACGACCTTTCTCTTCGGATTGGATCTCAGCATCGATTTTCCCTCGCTGTCTAACTTACCGCTGGTTGGTCAGATATTGCCGAGCGATCAGACAATTAAAGTCAACAATGTGCAGATCCTGGTGGCGTCGGCCAGTGTGCAGCAGAGCGACGTGGTGAGCCTCAATAGCCAGATTCCCGCAGGGGTTACAAAATTGGCAGGGACGGATTTACGGGCAGGGTTAAACTTTTCGGCATCGATCATGTTTGGAGGAACACCACAAACTCTGGCCGTTGCGGTTGTCAATCAGGCAGCAACAACGACTCCTCCACCGGCCATATCCAGCCCTCCGGCGACAGGCGTCACAGCAGCGGATAACGTCAAATGGTTCACGCTGCAAAAAGCGTTTGGGCCGGTGAATTTCAATCGCGTGGGCGTGAAATACGAGAATGCCGTCGCGCAGTTTCTGCTCGATGCCTCCCTCTCGCTGGCTGGTCTCACGCTCTCTCTCGACGGCCTCTCGTTTGGCTCGCCCCTCAATGAGTTCGCGCCACAATTCGATCTGCGCGGCCTGGGCATCGATTATCGCAGTGGCGCAGCCGAAATTGGCGGTGCCTTCTTGCACACGCGGGGAACGCTCAACGGAGAAACCTATGATGAGTACGATGGGGCTGCCGTCATCAAGGCAACCGGTCTGACGTTATCAGCGCTCGGATCATATGCCGCGCTGGAGAATCCCTCGCTCTTTATTTACGCGATTCTGGACTATCCACTGGGCGGGCCATCCTTCTTTTTCGTGACCGGGCTGGCGGCAGGCTTTGGCTATAATCGTGCGCTGATCGTGCCATCCGTTGACCAGATCGCCCAGTTTCCGCTTGTAACGGCAGCCGTCAATGGTGCCAGCCCGCCACAGAGTACCAAAGATCTGACCGACGTGCTGGCAAAGCTCGCGCTCTACATTCACCCGGAGCTGGGACAAAACTTTTTCGCCATTGGCATCAAGTTCACTTCCTTTAAAATCATCGATTCTTTTGTGCTGCTGACGGTGGCCTTTGGCAATGAGCTTGAGATCAATGTGCTGGGCCTCTCGACGATGATCCAACCGCCAGCAATACCGGGTGAACCCGCTGTGACGCCGATTGCGGTCGTGCAGATGGCAGTGAAAGCCAGTTTTGTGCCGGCGCGTGGATTTCTGGGGATCAGCGCACAATTGACCTCGGCCTCCTACCTCATCGATAGAGCCTGCCAGTTGACCGGCGGTTTTGCCTTTTACACCTGGTTTGCCGGTGAGCATGCAGGCGAATTTGTGCAGACGCTCGGCGGCTATCATCCGAGTTTCGTCGCGCCAGATTACTATCCGCGCGTGCCGCGCCTGGGCTATAACTGGCAGGTGAATAGCGAGTTGAGCATCAAGGGCGAGGCGTATTTTGCGCTGACGGCTGCCGTTTTGATGGCGGGTTTGCGGATACAGGCAAGTTGGAATAGCGGCAATCTTAGCGCGTGGTTCAATCTAACCGCCGACTTCATCATCGCCTGGAAGCCCTTTCATTACGATGCCGCCGCTCATGTCAATCTGGGCGCTTCCTATACATTCCAGTTTTTCGGTACGCAGCATCTCACCTTTGACGTGGGAGCCGACCTGCATATCTGGGGACCGGAGTTTTCGGGTCAGGCACATATCAACCTGGATATTATCTCTTTCGATATCTCCTTTGGCAGCAGCCCGGCCCAGCAACTTTCACCCATCGCGTGGCAAACCTTCCAGCAGTCGTTCTTGCCTGCTGAGAGCGCGATCTGTAGCATTGCCGTTGCGGATGGGATGGTTGGCAAGCAGGGGCAGGATGCGCAGAATCTTGGCGTGATGAACCCCAAGAATCTTGTGCTGGTGACGAACACGGTTGTACCATCTTCCGGGGCGCAGATCAATACCAGCGCCCTCGCCGTCAGTCAGGTCTCCTATCTCGACGATGGCACCCGCGTGAGCTTACTCCCGTTCAGCGCCACATCCACACAGGGCGATCTGGTGCAGACGACTCAGCCGGGCGCAAAGACAAAGGCCACCGGTGCGCCTGCTATCGGTCCCGTGGGCGTACAAGTCAGCGAGTTCAGCTCTGTTCATACCATCACTATCACCAGAAATGGGCTGCATGTTGAGCGCGATTTTGCTTATACGCCGGTGTTGAAAAACGTGCCGACAGCGCTCTGGGGCCAGTATGCACGACAGGGGCCATACTTGCTGCCCCCGGACCTCAACGGTCAGCGCTTCATTAGCGATGCGCTCTCAGGCTTTGAGATCAGGCCAGCAGTCCAGGCCACGCCGGGGGAGACCGCGCCAGTTGATCCCGGGAAGCTGCAATATGACCCGGAAAACATTCAAGCCGCGTATGAATGGGAACAGAACCCCGTCACGTTCCAGGCGGAGACGCTCGACGAAGCGGGGCGCAGACAGCGGATCAGCAGTAGCATCGTCGATACGGCAACCGTTGCAGTCAGGCAGCAGCTCTGTCAGGCGCTGGGGATAAGCCCGGACACCATCAATCTCGATCAGACCATCGCGGGAGAGGTTGCCAGCGCTTTCCTGTTTGCACCACAGGTAGAGAAGGCGTGAAATTCCACAAATCAGGAGGTGAGAGATGATGGACACAAGTGTTGATATGAGCGAAAAAATTGAGTTTGTGCAGTTCCACCAGCCAGGATTGGTGATTGATGACTATACGATCACCGTGACGCAAACAGTCACGCTACCCGGAAATCAGATAGCCACATTCAGCACACAAAAGCACTTTTCCGTCTCCGGCGAGCGCTTCGCCTTCAATCCCCAGGACATCCAGGCGGTATTTCCCCCGGAAGGCAGCCTGGGTGAGCATTCCAACGTGCTGCCACATGTTGTCTTCACACGCAGCACGCTCCCCTGGGAGCGGCAGGCCGATCCAGCTAGAGAGGATGTTCCCTGGCTGGCGCTCCTGCTTTTTGAAGATCAGGAAAAACCCACGCCTCAGATCGTGCCATTGAGCGCATTGACACATCCTGATGGGGGCGCTAAATTTCCCGCCTTGCAATTGAATACGGGACAGAAAGCAGACGATCAGGCAACAGTGATCGATATCAAAAAAAGCGGCTTGCAAACAGTGCTGCCCACGCTGGAGACGCTGGCCCTGCTCACGCACGTCCGGGTGAGATTGCATGCTGATGGCACTCGTGACGAGATGGCCGTGATTATTGGCAGCAGACTACCAGTACGTGGAGGCAGCAGCACCGTCCATCTGGTCTCGCTAGAGGGGCGCTACAGCAACGGCAGTTTCGATTACCAGGGCGCGGGTGATGATGATCTAATCCGGCTGGTGAGCTTGAAAAGTTGGAGCTTCGCCTGCGTCGATGAGCAACAGAGCTTCAAGGGGTTGTTGTTGCATCTTGACCGCAGCCCCGGCACGTTACGACTCCCCCAAAACGACAATGGGGCGGTGGAACAGTATCTGGCAATGGGCTATACACTGCTTCCTCATACCTTGCGACAGGCGGGGAAAACCGTTTCCTGGTATCACGGGCCACTGGTTCCAGTGAATACGACAACGGAACTGACGCTACCAGTGCGTGCGGCTGATGAGCTGGTGCGTTACAATCCTGCCAATGGCCTGTTCGATATCTCTTATGCAGCGGCCTGGGAACTGGGACGTTTGCTGGCCCTGCAAAGCAAACAGTTCTCGACCTCTCTGTATCTCTGGAAACGGATGCATGCACAGTTGCAGCGACAGGCAGAGCAACAGATCCTGCACGCTCACCTGCCCATCCAACTGCAAGCGCTGGACCCCGGAGAACTATTTACCGCCATCAGTGCCTGGTTTTCCGATCTCAGCCTGTTGCGAGGTGTGCCGTTTAACTATCTGGTGCCTGATGAACGCATGCTGCCAGGGGAAGCGATTCGTTTCCTGCGCGTGGATCACCTCTGGATGGAATGCCTGCTGGATGGAGCCTTTAGCATAGGCCGCGTCTCCACGGCAGAGTACATGCAGGATCAGAACCAGATGAACACGCAAAGTAGCCCGGCCACAATGCCGTTCGATACTGTAACCGGCTTTCTATTGCGCTCAGATGTGGTGTCTGGTTGGCCTGGATTGCTGGTCAATGCGAGCGATACCAGTGGAAAAGATCTGGTCTTGCTGCGTATGGATCGCGTCTCCCC
>JAICIM010000193.1 GCA_025928885.1 Ktedonobacteraceae bacterium
CTCCTGACGAGATTAGATTACGAAGGGATCAGAAACGGCCTTGAAGATCGCGTCACGCCAACCGTAGAGCGCATCACCGGCCACCCGCCGCGCTCACTGAGCGATTTTGCGGCGGCGTATGCGGCGCTCAATGTGCCAGCCAATCAGTGAGGTGGGACCTCTTTTATCTACGCAAAGAAGTGGCAGAATTTTGAAAGCGTGATCAAAAATGCCATGATTGCATGCGAAGAAACTGGTAATGTTGCATCGCATCATTTTACTGACGCCACTGAGACCTCCCCGCCATGAATGTACGAGGGTTCCCGTTGTTCACTCCACGCTTCCTGTTGGTTCATTGGAACCAGCAGGCTCTAGTTGAGGATAGGCGGGACTTTTAAACCGACGCACTCTGACACGGGCAGCTTGGTGAGAAGCCAGCAAGCCCATGCTTCGGGGCAAGATCTGCCCGTCATTCGCACGTTGTTGCAGTGCCTCCATCACGGCTCGCAGGCGCGGCTCCGCACCTTCCCACGCATGGTGGGTGATGGAGGGGATCTTTTGCTCGGGTTGGAGATGGGCGAGCAAGAAGGCCGAGTACAGATCGCGTTGCACAGGCCCACATCCACAAGGACAGCGGTGCCAGCGTTGCGACCTGGGCTTCTTGTGATACACTCCACATTGATGACAATATTGGCTCAGTTTGGTTTGAAAGGTCGAGACTTCACTCAGGGTGCCGCCAGTCTTTGCAACCAGGCGTCTCAGATGCGCTACAAACATCCCTGGAGCGCGAAGTCCGATACTTCTGCCGTACTGCTTATGCCAAGCTTTGAACGACGTTTTTTCTATGGTGATAGCGTTGCCCACCTTGATAATATCATGGGCGAGGTTGCCATGCACGCTCTTACGCTGAGCGGCAAGCTTTCTTTCAGCGGTGGCATGTTGCCTTCTGGTTGCTTGATACCGCTTGCTCTCTTTCCAGCGTTGCTTGCCTTTTTTGATGCGCCCTTTCTCATCATAGTTATTGGGGTTGTTGGCGCGTCGTTGGCGCTCCATCTTGCGCTGCAAGCGGCGTTTCCTTTTGGCATTGGGGACTACCTCCTCACAGAAGGTTACCAGATGGGCCGCTTCCTCGCGTGGCACAATGGCGAGGGTTTGTGGGCCAATGTCCAGCCCAATCGTGTCGCTTCCCGGGTGCTCGTGTTTGGGTTTGGTGAAGGGATGACCTGCTAAGACCAGTTGAACGACATAGCGGTTGCCCTCGTGGTCTGCTCCCTGTGCTTGAGGACTGGAGGCACGGCGTCGGACCAAGCGCACGTATTTGATCGGGTGGCGCAAGCCATGCGAGATGACCGGATCACCCCAATCAATGATGGCAGGGATCACTAGTTGGTTCCAGATGAGAAAGCCACCGTCTCCAGCGTTGGGATCGAGGAGGAAGCGCATTCCCACGTCATTACGCTTGCCTTCTACGCTGTCTATTCCCCGTCCCCGGCTGCGAAAGCGAACACGACGAACCTTGCCCATACAGACGCGATTAATGGCCTGATAGGCTCTGGTTGCCAACGTCTGAGCCATTGTGCTCTCAATATGCTCACTGATCCAACAGGCACGCGCTGAAGTGGCAAACGCGTGCAGGTCGTATTCGGAAAAGTGATACTGTTTGCGCAGATGCGAGAACGCCTGTGTCCGCTCACTCGTGTCGGTGTGAGGAATGGCACGTGCGGCTTGCCATCCCGGGTCATGACGCATGGCTCGCAGTCGTTTGTTAGCCTCAGAGAGCAGCGCATTATACAGAGAGCGAGCTGCCTCCAGATGCGCCCGCAAGTGATACTCCTGGCTCCAATCCACCCGCAGAGGCAATTCCAGCATGAACGAGGGGGTGACCTTCCTCCTGGGTACCTGGGGTGACGGCTTTGTTGTGCTCGACGAACGCTTCACGCATCCCTCCCTCTGATCATAACGAGAACAGGTATCTATCTGGAGTATAGCATGTGCCGTATTGCCTGTCAAGATCCTGATTCTTGTATAAATATATGAATAATCTTTCATCATTTTTTACCATTGATCTCTGTTGTGTAAGATAATACGCAGGAAACCGAACAGGGGAAGCTTTTTGAGTAATATATCACGAATCGCTTCTATGGGTGCTGGCAACACTTGTCAACCCGAGCAGATCAACGTAAGCTATACGCATATCAGCATTTTTACGTGCAAACGATTGAAAGAAGAAGATTGCTTATGGTGTTTGGTCGTCCGTTGCAAGAGGAAGACCTCACCGCTTCATGATTGCTCCTCTTCGTCCAGCTCTTTGAGAATCTTCTGATCTTGCTTACTACTTAGATCGAGGCGGGCGTAGAGATCGGGACGCCGCTGGCGGGTGCGCCGGATCGCCTCTTTGCGTCGCCAACGGGTGATCTGAGCGTGATGGCCTGAGAGCAGCACGTCGGGGACGCGCCAGTCGCGAAACTCAGGGGGGCGCGTATAATGAGGATATTCCAGCATATTGCTGCCGTGCGACTCTTCCTGCGTCGATTCAGCGGCCAATACTTCGGGGATCAGCCTGCTCACAGCATCAACGACCACCATCGCCGCCAGTTCGCCGCCCGTGAGGACATAATCGCCGATCGAGATTTCGTCGGTGATGAGATGCTGGCAGACGCGCTCGTCGATCCCCTCGTAATGTCCACAAAGCAGGGTCAGGTGCGGCTCCTGTGCCAACTCTTGCGCGATCTGTTGATTGAACAGGCGTCCCTGGGGCGTCAGATAGATAATCGGGCCGCCCTGATGAACGGCTTCGATGGCTGCAAAGATGGGATCGGGCTTCATCAGCATACCCGCGCCACCGCCGTAGGGATAGTCGTCCACGATATGATGCTTATCGGTCGTGGCATCGCGAATATTGTGCAGAGCAATACTGAGCAACGAACGTTCTTGCGCTCGCTTCAAGATGCTTTCGGTGAATGGTCCCTGAAACATGGCAGGGAAGAGCGTAAAGATGTCGAAATGCATGGCCGACCTGTTCCTATGCTAGATTGGTGCCGAGTATACCAGGGATAGGCAGAAAAGACAAGCAAAGACAGCGGACGCCGCACCGTCAGATACCTCTTTCATTCTCTAAACAGGTGTGCTAAACTGGCATAGGAAATTCTGTCTTCTAGCGGAGCCTGATAAGAATTTTTTATCTTCTAGCGGAGCTACAATGTCCTGGTCCCAAACGCCGCAATCTCAGGTTTTCGAGGATTTACATGACCAAATGACCATACTTGTTGGCAGTGCAATACGTCTGTCAGGTGGTGAAGCGGGCGTCTTCATCGTCTCCAACGAGGCATTTGATCCGCAGAGCCACGCTGAATATACACAATATGGGCTAAACGAGGAAACGCTCCCCCAGTTGTTCACCCATATTCAGGAAAGCATGCAGCCAAATGCGCGTCATCCATTGGTCATAGAGGCGTTGGAACCCACGCTGGCAATGCAGATCGGCATTGACAACGCACAGGGAATGCAGCGTTACTCTTTCGCCCTCTACGACGTAATAGGAGCAGTAGGAGCGTTGCACGTGCTGCGAACGGCTGGTGCCACCTCCTGTTTTGAAAAGCGCAAAACGCTCAGCGAAACAGAGGATATGGCGGGAGAACTCCATCTCTATATGGCCCAGCTCGCCACCAGCCTGCGCTTCGCCCTCAAATCGCAATCGCTCATACGCGAACAGGGCAGACTGGCCGCCATCTTCCGCTATAGCACCGAAGGCATTCTGACCGTCGATAATGCATTACGAATCATCGATTTCAACCCGGCAATGGAGAGGCTCACCGGCTGGAGCGAGAGCGAGGTGCTGGGACAGTTTTACTTTAAAGTCCTGCGCCCAAAAGATCGCCAGGGCAACGACCTGGGCCTGCAAGATTCGCCAATTTTACAGGCATTCGCCGGTCAGATCGTCCTGAATCGGGATATGCGCCTGACGACGCGCGACGGACAGGGCATCGATGCTCGGGTAAGCGCCTCATGTGTGCGCTCAGGCAGGGGAGAGCCGATTAACGGCATCCTGACCATACGAGACGTGACCCGCGAACGCGAACAGGAAGAGCAGCGCTCAACCTTTATCTCGGTGATTTCCCATGAGCTACAGACGCCCATCGCCATCATTAAAGGCTATGCCTCGACGCTGGCCCGTACCGACGCCCGCTGGGAACCGGATACATTGCGCTCACGACTGGTGGCAATCGAGGAAGAGGCGGACCGACTCAATAAGCTGGTGGGCAATCTGCTCTACGCCTCACGCATTCAGGCCAATGGTCTACAAATGGATGTGGCCGCACTTGATCTGGGGCCATTAATACAGAAAGTCGTGCGTCGTCTGCGAGCCAAAAGCAAGGAAGTAGAGATTACGCTGGCCATTCCAGGCAATCTCCCGGCGGTCATGGCCGATAGAGAACGCATTGAAGAGGTCTTACAAAATCTGCTGGATAATGCGATCAAGTATTCGCCACGCGAACGCGTGGTTCATATCAGTATCCATGCGACAGGAGAGGAAGTTGTTGTGAGCGTGCGGGACACCGGCATGGGCATCTCGCTACGGGACCAGGAACAGGTATTTGAGCGCTTTCATCGTATCGGCGACTCCAGAACACAATCCACCCCTGGCGCGGGCTTAGGACTATACATCTGTCGCGCCATCGTCGAGGCGCATGGAGGCCGGATCTGGGTTGAGAGCACGCTGCGTGAAGGGTCCACATTTTCATTCAGCCTGCCACGCGAAGAGAAGGCACATTTACCAATGGTGGTGTTTTAAATGGAGAAGGATGCATTTGATCAACGAGATATGACGATTCTGATCGTGGATGACGAACCGCGCATCCGCGATTTCGTGCGTATGAATCTAGAGCTGGAGCATTATCGCGTCATCGAGGCCAGTAACGGGATTGAAACATTAGACAAACTGCGTGAGAACCTGCCCGATCTGGTGGTGCTTGACGTGATGATGCCGGAGATGGATGGCTTCGAGACGCTGCGAGCCATCCGCGAAGTATCAACCATACCCGTGATTATGCTGACCGTCCGGCAAAATGAGCAGGATCGCATTCATGGGCTGGACCTGGGGGCCGACGACTACATCGCCAAACCGTTCAGTCCACGCGAACTGCTCTCACGCATCCGCGCTCTCTTGCGCCGCTCGTTTATGGCTCCGCCCGCGCGAAAAACGGAGATTGTGGTTGACCCCGATTTAAAGATCGATTTTTCACGACGAGAGGTTATTGTACGCGGCAAAAAGGTAGTTCTGCGTCCCACGGAATATCGTCTCCTGTATCACCTCGTCAATAATGCCGGGCGTTTGCTGACGCATGAAACCCTACTCTCGAAAGTCTGGGGGCGCGAATATCGCGACGAGGCCCATTATCTGCGCCTGTATATTACCTATCTGCGCCAGAAACTGGAAGAAGATCCGGCCCATCCCAAATATATTCTCACCGAGCGTGGAGTTGGCTACCGTTTCAAAGAATTGGATGATTAGAGCTTCACCAGAGGCTCACAGGAGCATCTCTGCTAGTGTGGGGAGCGTAATGTAGAAAGAAAGGATTATCTCGCTATGAACAAGAAGGAACGTGTTGATGCCGCATTGTGCGACGAACCGGTAGATCGGGTTCCCGCAAGTATGTGGGGCCACGATTTCGAGCGTGAGTGGGGGGCGCAATCGTTGATGGAGGCGATGGTTGAAAACTTCACACGCTACGACTGGGACTACATGAAGGTCAATCCACGCGCCTGCTATCACGCCGAAGGATGGGGAACCAGGTATCGTCCCTCCGGGCAGAAATTTCAGGGACCGATCTTTGAAAGTTCACCAATTAAAAGTGCCGCCGACTGGAAGCGTTTGCGCCCCCTGGAACCGGATCGCGGCTCGTTCGGAGAGCAGCTGCGAGCGCTCCAACTGATCAATCACGCCATCGGCTTCGAGGCATACTTTGTGCAGACTATCTTCTGTCCGTTGGGTGTAGCGCAATATCTTGTTGGTGGAACAGAACCAGTACGCAACACCATTCAAGAAGATCGCACGGCCATGCATCGCGCACTCAGCGCGATAGCTGAGACGTTGACGAGCTATGCAATTGCCTGCCTGGAATATGGAGCCAGCGGCATCTTCTACGCCACCAACGGCTGGGCCAGCCAGGGCATGCTGACGCCGGATCAGTATCACGAATTTGGCGAACAGTACGACCTGGAGATACTGGATGCGATCAAGAGCCGCAGCAAGTTCAACATCCTGCATATCTGCGGCAAAGGCATCTACTTTGACCTGCTCTCCTCGTATCCCGTGCAAGCCATCAGTTGGGCGGCCACGCTGGAGGGCAATCCCGATCTGCGGGAGGGCAAGCTCAGCTCGGGCAAGGCCGTGATGGGAGGGATCAGCGAGAAGACAACGCTGCTGAGCGGCTCGCCGGGGCAGGTGCAGGATGAGGTCGGCAAAGCGCTGGAACTGACGGGCGGCAGACGTGTGCTACTCGCGCCGGGCTGCTCGATTGCGCCAGAGACGCCAGCGAAAAATCTCGAAGCCATCAGACGCGTACTCTCTTGACACTGTAACGCGCATTAGCTATACTCACACGTAATTCTTTCCAGGACTGAAACCTTCCAGGCTGGAAATTCTCGTGAGGTGCGACGTTGACGAACTAACAACATTTTGCATGAGTAGAAGCGCCCAAGATGGCTAATTGTCGAGCATAGGGGCAGTAAAATGTTGTATAGTATAGGCAACTGTAGAAGAGAAGGCAGCGCAAAGCGCCCATTCTTGCGAATAGGTTGCAGAGAACCAGATGGGCGTGTTGAGGTGTAGTATAAATCCTCTACGTTTGTGGAGTAATGCAAGAAGACTCACGCCGCACAATCGCTGGTATAGAGAAGAGGGTACATCGCGGGCTATGGAGCGATATCATACAATGCGGGCATATTCAGCGGGTGGAGTTGTTTTTCGCCTTGCTTCCATGAACACTCCTGAGAATAACTTTATCATAGATACACCTGGTTCGGGGCGAGAGACATACAGCCCCGAAGAGATCATCACGATGGAAGTTGTGCTGGTTGGTAGAAGTCATGTGGGAATCTGGGCGTTACCCAAAGGCACGCCCAATCCTGGAGAGACAATCGAACAGGTAGCCGTGAGAGAAGTGCGAGAAGAGACCGGGCTGGAAGTTCGCCTGATCGCCTATATTGGCAGCATCTCTTACTCCTTCGTCCGCGACTCGGTGCGCTATCATAAGCAGGTGCGCCACTTTTTACTGGAAGCCATTGGGGGAGATACCGCGCTCCACGATCATGAATACGATCTGGTCGAGTGGTTCCCAGTGCATGAGGCTTGTCGCCGCCTGACGTATCAGAACGAGGTGCATATTCTCTACCAGGCAGAAGAGATGCTACAGCGCTGGTTACATCATCAGCGTAAGGAAGGGCAAAAGTAGTAGAATGCAGAACCTCCCTGATCATTCGCCGATTCGCGCACTGTTGTTTCCCCATTCCGGGGAGGAACCATTATCGCCCAGGCAAGGTTGGCGTATTATTATTGTCTGGGCTATGGTCTTCACATTTCCAATGGTGCTTATTACACTGTTGGTAACCGTTTTTGCAGCTACTCCCTTATACAAGGCTGTAATTATACTGCTTTCAGTCCTGGTGGGAGGCTTACTTATTTTCGGCCTTTCGGCCTGGGCCATTGTAAGCAGCTTTAATCGCGTAACTCGTTTACGACAGGCCCAGCAGAATAAGGGTCAGTAGCCCAACGGAGGTAGGTATGGATCTTAGCGTTGAAGGTAAATCAGAGCGTATTCCTCCTGGCTCACATATCTGTCAACTCTATAGCAAGGTGACGGAAATTCCAGGTGTAACGGCTCGCTTGATGAAAGTGGGCCTCTCGGCCTCGGAAAAATGTCTCTTTGCCGCTGCTCCTGCTCAAGTCAAGGAGTTACGCGACGAGTTGCAGAAGTTACAGGTCGATGTGGACGCTCTTCTTGCATCCGGGCAATTAGTTTTATATGAAGAGAAAGAGCCGTTTCTGGCAGGTGGTAAGCGGTTCGACCCTTACTTTCTGCTTTCGTCGCATCAGACATTTATCGCGCAAGCTCTACGTGAGGGATGGCACGCGGTCCGTATTTCCATCGATATGACGTGGTTGGCAAAAGATATTGCCACGCCCGAACAAATTTTGAAGTATGAAGCAGCCTCCGATGCGGTCTTCACCTTCCAGAATGCCCCCATCATTGCCCTGATGCACTATGATCACAGCAAGCTCTTACCCAGCCTGGTTGTGGAAATGCTCAAGCTCCATCCAATTTCGGTCGTTGGCAAATATATCAAGCGCAACCCGTATTACCTGAATTCAGAGCAATACATGCTCAAAATTCTACGTATCAATAAGGAAAAGGGCAATGGTCCCTCTACGAGTTAAATGCGCAATTTATAATAGAAAACATGAATAAACTTATACGGGCATGATTTCATTGCGCCCCATTTTATCTCCGATTTATCATATATTTTCTGTAGCAAAAGATAAATCATTAGATAAATGGGGCGCGATGAAATCATGCCCGTACAAATGTTTCTCAGATCTAAAGCTGTATTACGAGAATAAATCGCCCAGATTGATATTGGTGTTGCTCTGACCACCAGCCTGTTGTGCGCCCTCGGCCTGAGGTGGATGGTACGTCATTGATTGGAGGCCGATACGACCGGGACCGATAAAGCGGTTGAGCAGGAAGGATGAACCGGCCATAAAGCCGCCAATTGCGCCAAGAATACCGCCGCCGCGCTGCGAACCAGCCACGGTTGTCGTTGTCATCTGCACCGACGGATCTTTCCAGAGCCACGCGCCCGGCTCGATATCCAGCGCCTCGCCCGGGGCCAGCGTCTTCTCAAAAACGTTGCCATAGCCATGCAACAAGAGCAACCCCTCGCCATTAACCGCCGTAAACTGATCGATAAACATACCTGTGCGGCTAAACAGGATATTGGCCGCCCCCTGCACAAAGGTAAAATTGTAATCGACGTTGCCAGTTGCCACCAGGAATTGATGCTCACGCACCTCCACCGTCTGACCATGCTGAAGGCGCAGCGCTACGACCTGGCCGACGGAATCGCGCGAGAACGCGATATTGCCCGGTCCCTGCGCCTCAGTAATAAAGACCTGCAAGCCAGCAAAGAAGCGTCGCGCAGCTCCCCGCAACGACTTAAAGCCAAGCTGCACACCGGGATGCTTCCAGAGCAGGATGTGGTGCTCAAAGTAGATCGGCATCTGATTGCCAAGCATAATATCCACAACCGGGACCAGCTCCCCATCAATCGAGATCGTCATATCGGCGATGCGCAGCGGCCCTTTGGGATTATGCAACTCAGATTTTGGCACCGTATTACCAAACATGCTATTCGAGTATTCTTCATACTGATTGGGGGGCGTATACCCACCCTGTGGAGGGGCATAAGGTGCGCCTTGTGGCGGCGGAGGTGGCGTTCCTCCCTGCACAGGCGCTCCACAGGCTGCACAAAACTTCACCCCGGGCGCGACCGGACTCTGACAGCGAGGGCAAACCATTCGAGAACCTCCTTGTCGAACAACCATTGTAGTGCCTCTGTTATATCAGCATTCAGAGGAATCGGCAAGAGAAACATCACCTCTCAATAGAAATGACTCCATATAACGATCAACGAGGAATGTATTATTACATGGAGTCATATTTCTGTACAGTGAGAGGATTTTATAGCCTCAACGCGGCTAGACGCACAGGCCCAGAACGCCGGTCAAGCGCAAGATCTCCGCTCCGGTCTCCAGGTTCGACTCCGCGATCACCTTTGTCGCCGCCTCTTTCAGCAGCACAACTGCCTGGGGCGTATCCAGATCATCATCCATCGCAGCAGTGAACTGGTGGCGCAGCATGCTATCTTCGCCAGTCGCGTCACGGCCAACCAGGCGGCGCACATGCTGCAACTGCTCGATGGTTTGTGTCGCCACCTGCAAGTCTTCGGCATAGCACTCCCAGGGATGGCGATAGTGATGACTCAGCAGCGTCAAGCGAATGGCATCGGCACTGTATTCTTTCAACAGATTGCTCACCAGCGTCAAATTGCCCAACGATTTGCTCATCTTTTCGCCATCCTGATAAACCATCCCGGTATGCATCCAGAAGCGCGAGAAGGGGGCCTTACCAGTGTAGTGTTCCGATTGCGCGATTTCGCAGGTATGATGAGGGAAGGCAAGATCAGCGCCACCGCCATGAATATCGATCTGTGGCCCAAGATGGCGCATCACCATCGAGCTACATTCGATATGCCAGCCGGGACGCCCCGGACCCCAGGGACTCGGCCACGCTGGTTCGCCCGGAGCCTGCGCCTGCCACAGCACAAAATCGAGCGGATCTTTCTTGCGTGGATCGTCGGGAAAGTTGCCCCGCTCGTTGGCAATCGCCAGCATCGATGCATAATCGGTCAGGCCAATCGCCTGAGCCATTGCGCCAAAATCAGCGTCTTTCTTAATGTTATAGTAGACATAGCCCTCGCTGACATACGCATAGCCACGCGCCACCAGCGTTTGCACCACCTCAATGATATGCGGGATCTCGTCAGTAGCGCGGGCATAGACGGCGGGGCGACGCACATTGAGCGCATCCATATCGCGCAAAAACCGCTCGGTTTCGCGCCTGCCCAGCTCGTCCCAGGCCATGCCCAGCTCACGGGCCTTGCGCAAGACATCATCGTCAATATC